>NZ_JBHXVE010000012.1:39015-59109 GCF_042672505.1 Streptomyces sp. NPDC127190 | reverse complement strand
GATGCGCCGCTGTTCGCGTATCTGAAGGTGCCGATCGGCCCGGCCGCCCTCGCGGGCTCCGACCCCGGGTGACAACAGGCAGATGGGCCCCCCCCGGTGCGGGTGCGCCCCTTCTGTGTGCCTGGGCTTCAACTGCCCTTTAGTTATGGCCGAAGCTCCGCTGCTTCTTGCGGGCAACATCCGCGGGGCTGCCCTGGATGTGCGACACCGCCGACTCGTGCGCCTCCGTCGAGCGCTGCGCGTGCTCCTGCGTGTGCTCGGTCTGCGACGCGCGGCTCTGCGGGCGATCCTGCTTGCGGTTCTTGTTCTTGGCCATGGTGATCTGCCTCCTGTGGGGGATCTAGGGGCCAGGACCGGGACCAGATTCACATACGCTGACATCAAGCGCATGTCGGATAATTACCGTGCGTCACAGGGGGCGTGGCCGCACCGGAACCCGCAAACGCCACGCCGAAGATCGAGTTCGGGCCGTGAACCCCAGCGCCGTCGGGCAGACTCGAAGGAAGTCCGAAGCAAAACCTCCCGGGAAGAGGGTGTGTCGCGTGGACCGCTGCATCGTCCTGGTGGATGCCGGCTATCTGCTGGGAGCCGCCGCCAGCCTCCTTGCCGGTGAGCCCTCGCGGTCCCGGATCACCGTCGACCACGCCGCGCTGATCCAGGCCCTGCGCGAACGCGCGGAGTCCGAGACCGAGCGCCCGCTGCTGCGCATCTACTGGTTCGACGGCGCCCCCGACCGGGTCCCCCAACCGGAGCACCGGCGGCTGCGGGTGATGCCCCGGGTCACCGTGCGGCTCGGCGCCCTCACCCGCAGCGACGGCCGCTGGGCCCAGAAGGGTGTGGACGCGGCCATGCACGCCGAGCTGACCGAGCTGGCCCGCAACCGCGCCTGCTCCGACGTCGTGCTCGTCACCGGAGACGGCGATCTGCTGCCCGGCATGATGGCCGCCAAGGAGCACGGCGTCGCCGTCCACCTGTGGGCCGTCCAGGCCGCCGACGGCGACTACAACCAGTCCGAGGACCTGGTCGCCGAGGCCGACGAGCGGCGCGTGCTCGACCGGGCGTGGATCATCCAGGCCGTCCGCGCCAAGGAACTGACCGGTGTCTGCGCGCCGCCGCCCGCGCCCCGCCCGGAGATCGCCGCGATCCTGTCCGCGCCGCTGCCCGAGTCGGCGCTCGGTGCGGCACCGGAGCGGCCCGCCGAGCCGGTCGCCCGCCCCTCCGCCGCGGCCACGGCGGAGAACGGCGCCCAGGAGCGGGTGCCCGCCGCCAAGGGCGTACCGACCCCCAAGGACCTCGCCGCGCTGCGCGCCCCCGGCGCCCAGCCCGTGCAGCACCCGGCCACCGCGACCCTGCGCTGGTCCTCCGACAAGGGCTGGGTGGACCGGCCGCCCACCGCCGCGGAGCCGCCCGAGATCGCCTCCATGCCGACGCTGGCCCAGCTCACCACGGCCGAGCAGCGCTGGGCCGACCGGGAGGAGGACATCACCACCGTCGGCGGCGACCCCTACGAGGTGGGGCAGGTCTTCGCCCGCCGCTGGATCTCCCGGCTCGGCGACCAGAGCCAGCTGGCGAAGCTGTCGCAGATGTACCCGCGCATCCCGCACCGCATCGACGGGGAGCTGCTGCGGTACGCGGCCCGCTTCGGGCTGCTGGCCCACAAGGACGACCAGATCGACGAGCACGACCGGTACGCCATCCGGGCGGGCTTCTGGCGCGAGGTCGACGTCCCGGCGGCGGCCGAACCCGCCGGTCCGGCGAGCGCGGGGGAGTGACGGCGCGCCGTCGCGGCGGGGCTCGCCGGGCGGCGCCTTCCGGGACGACCGCGGGAGCGTCCCCCGGATACGGCCCCAAAGGCGAGTAAAGGGCGCCGACCCCGTACTCTCGTCCCTTGTGAGTACGCGCGCGGGACAGGCACTACGGCATGACGAGGTCGTACGCGTGCGCGGGCTCAGGAAGACCTATCCGGCCGTGAAGGGGCGCCGCGGCGCCCCCGGCACGCCGGAGGTGCGGGCCACCGACGGCGTCGAGCTGGCGGTGCGGCGCGGCGAGATCTTCGGGCTGCTCGGGCCGAACGGCGCCGGCAAGTCCACCCTCGTACGGCAGCTCACCGGGCTGCTGCGGCCGGACGCCGGCAGCGTCGAGATCCTCGGCCACGACATCGTGAAGCACCCCGAGCGGGCCGCGCGGCTCCTCGCCTACCTCGGCCAGGAGTCCTCCGCGCTGGACGAGCTGACCGTGGCCCTCGCCGCCGAGACCACCGGGCGGCTGCGCGGCCTGGACGCCCGGCGGGCCCGCGCCGAGCGGGACGCCGTGCTGGAGGAGCTGGGCCTCACGCCGATCGCCGGGCGGGCCCTGAAGAAGCTGTCCGGCGGCCAGCGCCGGCTCGCCTGCTTCGCCGCCGCCCTCGTCGGCGAGCGGCCGCTGCTGGTGCTGGACGAGCCGACCACCGGCATGGACCCGGTGGCCCGGCGCGCGGTCTGGGCGGCCGTCGACCGGCGGCGCGCCGAGGCCGGTACGACCGTGCTGCTGGTCACCCACAACGTCATCGAGGCCGAGACCGTCCTCGACCGGGTCGCCGTCGTCGACCAGGGCCGGGTCATCGCCTGCGACACCCCGGCCGGGCTGAAGGCGCAGGTCGCCGGCGAGGTGCGGGTGGAGCTGGTGTGGCGGGAACGCGCGCCGCTGGACGTGCCCGAGGTCGCCGTTCTGCGCGAACGCGCGGTGGAGTCCGGGCGGCGCTGGACGCTGCGGCTCGCGCCCGAGGAGGCCCGGGCCGCCGTCGCCACGGTGACGGGCGGCGCCGCGTTCGCCGCCCTGGACGACTTCACGCTCGCCACGCCCAGCCTGGAGGACGTCTATCTGGCGCTGGGCGGGGCGGCCCGGCAGGGGCTGGTGAAGGCATGAGCACACGGGCCGTGGAACGCGTACGGGTGGGCGGGAGTGCCGTGGGGAAGAGGAGCAGCTCGTCGTGAGTGTCGTACCCGCCGAGGTTCTGCCGGGCGGTGCCCGGACCGTGCCGGAGAGGGCGCCGGGCGCGGGCGCGGCCGAACTGGGGCCGCCCGCGCGGCTGTGGCCGTCCCTGGTGGCCGTCTACCGGGCGCAGCTGTCCCGCGCGCGCGTGGCGCGGATCCCGCTGCTGTTCGTGGCGACCTTCCAGTCCGTCGGCATCGCCGTGATGATGCGCGGTGTCGTCGACAGCACCGGAGAGGCCCGGTCCGTGGTGGCGGGCTCCTCGGTGCTCGTCGTGGCCTATGTGGCGCTGAACCTGCTGTCGCAGTACTTCGGGCAGCTGCGGGCCAGCGGCGGGCTCGACCACTACGCCACGCTGCCGGTGCCGCCGGCCGCGGTGGTGCTGGGCGCGGCGGGGGCGTACGCCTCCTTCACCGTGCCGGGCACCCTGGTGACCGCCGTGTTCGGCTGCGTGCTGTTCGGGCTGCCGCTGTCCAACCTGTGGATCCTGGTCGCCGTCATCCCGCTCGCGGGTGCCGCGCTGTCCGGGGTCGGCGCGGCCTTCGGGCTGCTCGCGCCCCGGCCCGAGCTGGCCACGCTCCTCGGCCAGCTGGGCATGTCGGCGGCGCTGCTGCTGGGCGTGCTGCCCGCCGACCGGATGCCCGAACCGATCCGGCTGGCCCGGGATCTGCTGCCGTCGACGTACGGCGTGGAGGCGTACGCGCGGACCTTCGGGGCGCATCCGGACTGGGCCGCCGTCCTCGCTGACCTGGGGGTGTGCGCGGGGGTGGGCGTGGTCTCGCTGGCCGTGGCGACCCGGGCCTACCGCAGGGCCGCCGTCCGGTGACGCGGCCCACAGGCCGACCTGGCACGATGTCAGGGTGACCGCACCGCTGACTCCGCCACCGCACGACCACTCCGCGCCCGACGTCCGGCAGGCGCCGCCGCCCGTGACGGCGCCGGACACGGGCGGGTACGAACAGGACGGCCCCGGGATGAAGACCGAACTGCGAGACGCCGCCGTGATCACCGTGGCGGTGGCGCTGGGCGGGGTGCTGCTCGGGCTGCTGTGGTGGTGGCTCGCGCCGCACATACCGCTGGTCGGGGACGAGGTCGACAAGAGCTGGGTGGTCTACCTCAAGGACGGCGAGGGGGAGCAGGCGATCGGGGTGGACGGAACGTTCACCCTGCTGGCGCTGGGCTTCGGGTTGGTCAGCGCGGTCGTGGTGTTCCTGCTGAAGCGGCGCGGGGGTGTGCCGGCCGTGGTGGCGCTGGCCCTCGGCGGGCTGCTGGCCTCGCTGCTGGCGTGGCGGCTCGGGGTCTGGCTGGGCCCGGAGAAGGACGTACTGGCGCACGCCAAAGCCGTGGGCAAGGGCGTCACCTTCCCGGCACCGCTGAAGCTCTCGGCAAAGGGAGCACTGCTGGCCTGGCCGATCGCCGCACTGCTGGCACACCTCGCCCTGACCGCCCTGTTCACCCCCCGCGACCCCGAAGCCCCCTACCCGGCCCCCCAGAGCCCCTACGGGACACCGCCGGCATAACCCCGATCCCGGCGGGGCGGACGCGGCGGTCCTGAGCCCATGGCTCCGGCCGCGGTTCGATGGGTGGCTGGCCCGGGCGGTCGCGCCGGTCCTGAGCCGCTGGGTCCACCCTCGGGGCCGACGTGCCGGCCCCGAGCTCACGCCCCACGCCCGGCGTTCGGTGTGCCGGCCCGAGCCGATGCGAGCCGATGCGCCGGCCTGGGGCCGCTTCCGGCCCCGGCCTCAGCCCCGGCTGCGTTCGATGCGCCAGGCCGGGCCCATGCCCCACTCCGAGCCCATAACCGGCCCCGGCCCCGGCCCGGGCTCAGCCCCGGCCCCGAGCCCAGGCCCCGGACGGGGTTATGCGACGGTGTCGGGGTCAGGCGCGGCCGATGGGGGCGAGTACGGCGTCCGTCAGGGTCGCCAGGGTGGCCGGGGACAGTTCCACTTCCAGGCCGCGGCGGCCCGCCGACACGCAGATCGTCGCGTGGGCCTTCGCGGAGTCGTCCAGGACCGTTCTGAGCTTCTTGCGCTGGCCCAGCGGGGAGATGCCGCCTCGGACATAGCCCGTGGTGCGTTCGGCGAGGGCGGGGTCGGCCATCGCCGCCCGCTTGCCGCCGACCGCCGCCGCGAGGGCCTTCAGGTCGAGCGTGCCGGCCACCGGGACCACGCCGACCACCAGGGCGCCGTCCACCTCGGCCACCAGGGTCTTGAAGACCCGGTCGGGGGAGACGCCCATGGCCTCGGCGGCCTCCTCGCCGTAGGAGGGGTGGGACGGGTCGTGTTCGTAGGAGTGGACCGTGAAGTCCACGCCGGCCGCGGTCAGTGCCACGGTCGCGGGCGTGCCGCCGGACTGCTGCTGCTTCTTCGACTTCTTCGCCATCGGTGCGCGCGCGTTCCCTCAGTTCAGACTGGTCGGCGTCCGCGTCAGCTCGAACGCGGGCAGTGACGGCAGGGTACGGATGATCGACGTCTCGGCGCGCAGGAGTTTCAGCTCGTCCCGGAGCCGGGAGGCGGTGTCCGGCGCCTGGAGCAGCCGCTGCTTGGTCGGGATGTCGTGCACCATCGCCGCGGCCACCAGATACGACACCACGCTCGGGTCGTCGGGCAGCTCCGCACCGGTGGACAGCGACCGCTCCCGGGCGCCCGCCAGCCGCTTCTGGTACTGGCGGAAGGCCCGCAGCACCCCCTCGGCCAGCGCGCCCGCCTCGTCGCCCGGCTCCTCCGGCAGCTCCTCCACCTCCGCGGTCAGGAACGGGCCCGACGCGTCCACGGACCGCAGCCGCACCCGGGTGGTGCCGGTCGCCAGCACCTCGAAGGTGCCGCCGGTGCGTTCCCGGATGGTCGCCGCGTCCGCCACACACCCCACCCCGTGGAAGGCCTTGAGGGGGTCGGGCCCGAAACCGGCCGTCGGGCCCAGCTCGGGCTGGGCCGTGGGATCCGGCATGCCGGGCGCGCTGGGTGCCACCTCGTGGCCGTCGCGGATGGCCACGACGGCGAACCGGCGCGGCTCGTCCTCGGGGGTCTTCAGCAGCTCGCGCATCATGGCGCGATAACGCTCCTCGAAGATGTTGAGCGGCAGCACGAGCCCGGGGAACAGCACCGAGTTCAGCGGAAAGAGCGGGAGGCGGGCGGTGGTCACGGCGCCCCAGCGTAGTCGGCACCGGCGCCGGCGTGTCCGCCGCGCTCCCCGAGCGGACCGGAGCACACCGGGACGAGCCCGGGCGGAGCGGGCACGGAGGGCGCCGTCAGCAGATGGTCGCGCAGCCGCAGGAAGTGGCCGAGCGGGTCGTCCGAGAACCGGCCCCAGGGGAAGGACGTGGCGTACGGGCCGATCAGGCACAGCTGGCTGCGGGCCTCCAGCGGGCGGTCCAGGCGCAACAGGACGTAGAGCAGCTTGTTGCGGATCTCGGCCGGCCAGGGATCGGCCGCCGCGAACCGCCCGGACAGCTCGATCGCCCGGTCGGCCGCCGCGTGCAGCCGGGCGGGCGGCACCCCGGGGTCGCGGTCGCCCGGGTGGCCGTCGGTCAGGCAGCCGAACGCCGCCCGGGCGGGCAGCGCCTGGACGAGCGAGTCGGCGGGCGCGTCCTGGGCGGCGCGCTCGGCGAAGTCCAGGCAGGCCCCGTGCGCGCCGTGCCGGAACGCGGCCAGGTAGCGCAGGGCGGCCACATGGCAGCCGTAATGGTGCGGGGCACGGCGTACGGCCGCCTCCCACAGCTCCTCGAAGTACCGGTGCCCGGCGCGCGAGCCGCGCGCGTGGTCCAGCGCGATCCGCCAGGGCACCGGGTCCCGCTCGTCGGCGCGGGCGGCGTCGGTGATCAGCGGGCTCACCTCGCGCAGCAGCTCGGCCCGGGCCGGCGAGGACCAGACCCGGTCCACCGCGAGCTGGGCCGCGACCAGCAGCCCGCCGGGGTCGTCCGGGGCGGCGGCGCGCCAGTCCTGGAACCACTCCGGGCGCGAGCCGGCGAAGCCGGCCAGACGGCGGACGTAGCGGTCGTGGTGCTCCCAGTCGGCGGCGGCGCGGGTCGCGGCCAGCAGCCGGGACGCGGCGGCGTACTCGCCCTGGCCGGCCGCGACCAGGGCGGGGGAGAGGCGGTCGTCGGGCGCGTCCAGCACGACGTCGGGCGCGCCGGACCCGGACCGGTCGCCGGCCGGCGGCCGGCCGGTGGGACCCGCGGGGCGTTTGGTCATCCGGGTGGGGCGGATGAACGACGGGAGCAGTGCCATGGTGCCGACTATTGAAAGTCCGCAGGTCGGCGCAGCGCCAGAGGGTCCGGGCAAGTCGCGGAAAGTTGTAGGGGCCGCGGCAAAGAGGCGGTAAAAGGTGACTGTTCATCCTATGTGGCGCCGTGCGGTGCAAACCGGTCAGTTCCGGCGCAGCAGCCGGGTCGCGCCCGCCGCCACCGTCGTCGCCAGGATCCAGCCGAGCAGGATCATCACGGTCGCGAGCCACTGCCAGCCGCCGCGCAGCTGCCACTGCCCGACCTGGCCCAGGTCGATCACCGGCAGCAGCAGGTCCAGCGTGAACAGGGCGGGGCTCCAGTCCGGGTGGCCGTCGTGGTTCACCGGCGGATGGTCGGCGTGCCCGAACGCCAGCGTGCCCGCCGCCCACAGCACCGCCATCCACACCGCGGCCCGGCCCGGCCGGTAGCCGTAGGCCACCGCCCAGTCCTGGACGTACCCCCAGAACTTGCCCGCCAGTGGCAGGGTCTCCCGGCGCCGGCGCTGCTTGGCGAGCAGCACCTCGCGCGCGTCCTCGTCCTCCCCGGCCGCCCGCAGCACCGCGGCCAGCCGCTCGTACGGCTCCGGGGCGTACTCGGCGGTGGCCGCCGCGACCCAGTCCAGCCGCCGGGTCAGCGGGAAGGGGCCCTGCGGGACCAGGTTCTCGTAGGCGAACCCGCCCATGTGCAGCCGCCCGGCGTCCGGCCAGGCGCTCGCGCGGTCCACCAGGTTGACGATCCGCGCGCCGGACAGCACCACCTTGCCGCGCTGCGGCTTGTCGCCGAGGAACCGCAGCTCGGGCGTCTGCACCCGGCGCAGCGACAGCTCCTGGTCGTCGGTGAAGGAGAACCGCGCCCGCTCCAGGTCGACGGCGTCCCCGAACCGCCCGTCGTCCAGGCGTATCCCGCCTTGGCACTCGAAGCGCTGGACGCGGGTCCCGCGCGCGGGCGTGGTGCCGCTCAGCAGCGGACTGCCGACCCCCGCCGGGGTCAGGTACAGGGTGCGCTCCACGGTCAGCTGGGGGGCGTTCAGGGCCAGCCGGGAGTAGGGGTTGGCGAGGTGCGCGCCGCGCAGGCTGAGCGAGACACCGACCTTGGCGCCGCGCAGGCTCAGCTCGCCGTGCGACTCCAGCATCTCCGCCTGGAGGTCCTGGCCCACCGTCATGCCGTCCCCGGCGATCGACCGGCCGGTGCGGTCGCGGTACACCACCGCCTGGTTGAGCAGCAGATCGGTGCCGATGTGGGCGTCGGTCAGCCGCACCCCGTTCTGGAACCTGCACCGCGGAAGATGCAGATCGCCCTCGGTGTGCACCCGGGCCGCCTCCAGCCGCGGCACCGAGCAGTCCACCATGCGGACGGTGGTGAACCGCGCCTCCGGCAGCCGGACCTCCTCGTCGAACCGGCAGCCGCGCAGCTCGACGTACGGCGTGATCTGGCCGCCCGCGAGATCCAGCGTGCCGGTGATCCGCACCCCGCTGAGCTTCAGGGCGGACACCCGGCCCGCGAGCGCCGGCGGGCCGTCCAGCAGCAGCCAGGCGACGACCCGCGCCCGCACGGACCGCTCGGGCCCCCACGGATGCCCGCCGTGCGGATCGTCCACCACGGCGTCCCCGCTGCTCAGGTCGTACACGCTGCCGTTGCGGAAGGCCTGCCAGAGGCCGGCCTCGGCCGCGGTCAGGTCGTCCGGCAGATCACCCGGCAGGCCGTCCGGCAGGTTCCCGGTGTGGAAGCCGGTCCCCTCGGTCACCGCTCTCCTCTCGCATGACTCTCGTACCGATGTTCACGCAGTCGGCGCAGCCGGTTGATGCCCGCTGAGTAACGGCCGTTACACCAAAAGTGAAGGGGATCTTCCGGGATCCGGCCAGCGTCTGTACCGCCCCTTGTCCCACGCTCTGTATCAGCCATTGATACGCGCCCACGGGCCGGGACACCGGTCTGAGAGAATTGGGACTGTGATTTCCCGAATCGATCTGCGCGGCGACGCCCTTCCCGAGGGCCCCGCCCTGCGCGACCTGCTGCCCCGAGCCGACTTCGACGTTGCGGCCGCCCTCGAGAAGGTGCGTCCGATCTGCGAGGCCGTGCATCATCGCGGGGACGCGGCGCTGATCGACTTCGCCGAGAAGTTCGACGGAGTACGGCTGGAATCCATCCGTGTCCCGGCCCAGGCGCTCACCGACGCGCTGGCCGCCCTGGACCCGGCCGTGCGCGCCGCGCTGGAGGAGTCCATCCGCCGCGCCCGCCTGGTCCACCGCGCGCAGCGCCGCTCCGCGCACACCACCCAGGTGGTGCCCGGCGGCTCGGTGACCGAGAAGTGGGTGCCGGTCGAGCGCGTCGGTCTGTACGCGCCCGGCGGCCGCTCCGTCTACCCGTCCTCCGTGATCATGAACGCCGTACCGGCCCAGGAGGCCGGGGTCGGGTCCATCGCGCTCGCCTCCCCGCCGCAGGCCGAGTTCGGCGGGCTGCCGCACCCGACGATCCTCGCCGCGTGCGCGCTGCTCGGCGTGGACGAGGTGTACGCGGCCGGCGGCGCCACCGCCGTCGCGATGTTCGCGCACGGCACCGAGTCCTGCGCCCCCGCCACCATGGTCACCGGCCCCGGCAACATCTGGGTCGCCGCCGCCAAGCGCTACTTCACCGGCAAGATCGGCATCGACACCGAGGCCGGGCCGACGGAGATCGCGATCCTCGCCGACTCCACCGCCGACCCGGTGCACGTGGCCGCCGACCTGATCAGCCAGGCCGAGCACGACCCGCTCGCGGCCGCCGTCCTGGTCACCGACTCCGCCGAGCTGGCGGACGCGGTGGCGAAGGAGCTTCAGCCGCAGGTCGCCGCCGCCAAGCACGTCGAGGACCGGATCGCGCCCGCCCTGGCGGGCAAGCAGTCCGCGATCGTGCTGGTCGACGGCATCGAGGAGGGCCTGAAGGTGGTCGACGCGTACGGCGCCGAGCACCTGGAGATCCAGACCGCCGACGCCGCCGCCGTGGCCGACCGGGTGCGCAACGCGGGCGCGATCTTCATCGGCCCCTGGGCCCCCGTCTCGCTCGGCGACTACGCGGCCGGGTCCAACCACGTGCTGCCCACCGGCGGCTGCGCCTGCCACTCCTCGGGCCTGTCCGTGCAGTCGTTCCTGCGCGGCATCCACATCGTCGACTACACGCAGGAAGCGCTGGCCGAGGTCGCGCATCACGTGGTGACGCTGGCGGAGGCGGAGGACCTCCCGGCGCACGGCGCGGCGATCAAGGCGAGGTTCGGCTGGAAGGTACCCGAGAGCAAGTGAGCGACGTAAGGATCGACGATCTGCCCGTACGGGACGAGCTGCGCGGCAAGTCCCCCTACGGAGCGCCCCAGCTGGACGTCCCCGTACGGCTGAACACCAACGAGAACCCCTACCCGCTGCCCGAGCCGCTGGTCGAGCGGATCGCGGAGCGGGTGCGCGAGGCCGCCCGCGACCTGAACCGCTACCCCGACCGGGACGCGGTCGAGCTGCGCACCGAGCTGGCCGGCTACCTGACGCGGACCGGCGGCTACCCGCTCGGCCTGGAGAACGTCTGGGCCGCCAACGGCTCCAACGAGGTCATCCAGCAGCTGTTGCAGACCTTCGGCGGACCGGGCCGTACGGCCATGGGCTTCGAGCCGTCGTACTCGATGCACGCCCTCATCGCGCGCGGCACCGGCACCGGCTGGATCTCCGGCCCGCGCACCGAGGACTTCACCATCGACCTCGCCGCCGCCGAGCGGGCCATCGCCGAGCACCGGCCGGACGTCGTCTTCATCACCACCCCCAACAACCCCACCGGCAACGCGGTCCCGCCCGAGACGGTCATCGCGCTCTACGAGGCGGCGCAGGCGGCCAAGCCGTCGATGGTGGTCGTGGACGAGGCGTACGTCGAGTTCAGCCACGGCGACTCGCTGCTGCCGCTGCTCGCGGGCCGCCCGCACCTGGTCGTCTCCCGGACCATGTCCAAGGCGTTCGGCGCGGCCGGGCTGCGCCTCGGCTATCTCGCCGCGGACCCGGCGGTCGTGGACGCAGTCCAGCTGGTACGGCTGCCGTACCACCTGTCGGCGGTCACCCAGGCGACCGCCCTGGCCGCCCTGGAGCACACGGACACGCTGCTGAGCTATGTCGAGCAGCTGAAGACCGAGCGGGACCGGCTGGTCGCCGAGCTGCGGGCCGTCGGCTACGAGGTGACGGAGTCCGACGCCAACTTCGTGCAGTTCGGGCGGTTCGCGGACGCGCACACCGCCTGGCAGAAGATCCTCGACCGGGGCGTCCTGGTCCGGGACAACGGCGTACCGGGATGGCTGCGGGTCACCGCCGGCACCCCGCAGGAGAACGACGCGTTCCTCGACGCGGTCCGCGATCTGAAGAAGGAGCTTGAGGCATGAACCGCGTAGGACGCATAGAGCGCACCACCAAGGAGACCTCCGTCCTGGTCGAGATCGATCTAGACGGCACCGGGCGGACCGACATCGCCACCGGCGTCGGCTTCTACGACCACATGCTCGACCAGCTCGGCCGGCACGGTCTGTTCGACCTCACCGTGAAGACCGACGGCGACCTGCACATCGACTCCCACCACACCATCGAGGACACCGCCCTCGCGCTCGGCGCCGCCTTCAAGCAGGCGCTCGGCGACAAGGTGGGCATCTACCGCTTCGGCAACTGCACGGTCCCGCTGGACGAGTCCCTCGCCCAGGTGACCGTCGACCTCTCCGGCCGCCCCTACCTCGTGCACACCGAGCCCGAGAACATGGCGCCGATGATCGGCGAGTACGACACGACGATGACCCGGCACATCCTGGAGTCCTTCGTCGCCCAGGCACAGATCGCGCTGCACGTGCACGTGCCGTACGGCCGCAACGCGCACCACATCGTGGAGTGCCAGTTCAAGGCGCTGGCCCGGGCGCTGCGCTACGCCTCCGAGCGCGACCCGCGCGCGGCCGGCATCCTCCCCTCCACGAAGGGCGCCCTGTGAACAGCCTGTCCACCATCCTGATCGTCGTCGGCCTGTTCCTGGTCGGCGGCATCATCTCCTTCGTCAAGCAGAAGATGCCCACCAGCCTGATCGTGCTGCTCTCCATCGGCGCGGGCATGTGCCTGGTCGCGGGCGTCATGCGGCTGGGGGTGTGGAATTGAGCGCCACAAAGGCCAAGAAGGTCGTCGTCTTCGACTACGGCTTCGGCAACGTCCGCTCCGCGGAGCGCGCCCTCGCGCGCGTGGGTGCCGACGTCGAGATAACCCGCGACTTCGACAAGGCGATGAACGCCGACGGTCTGCTGGTGCCGGGCGTGGGCGCGTTCGCCGCCTGCATGGAGGGGCTGCGGGCCGCGCGCGGTGACTGGGTCGTGGACCGCCGGCTGTCCGGCGGCCGCCCCGTGATGGGCATCTGCGTCGGCATGCAGATCCTCTTCGCGCGCGGCATCGAGCACGGTGTGGAGGCCGAGGGCCTGGACGAGTGGCCCGGCACGGTCGAGCCGCTCCAGGCCGACGTCGTCCCGCACATGGGCTGGAACACCGTCGACGCCCCGGCCGACTCGCGGCTCTTCGCCGGCCTGGATGCCGACGCCCGCTTCTACTTCGTGCACTCCTACGCCGTGCACGACTGGCAGCTGGAGACCCACAACCCGGTCATCGAGGCGCCCAGGGTGACCTGGTCGACGCACGGCAAGCCGTTCGTGGCCGCCGTGGAGAACGGCGCCCTGTGGGCCACCCAGTTCCACCCCGAGAAGTCCGGCGACGCCGGCGCCCAGCTCCTCACCAACTGGATCGGAAGCCTGTAGACCATGGCCAAGCTCGAACTCCTCCCCGCCGTCGACGTCCGCGACGGCCAGGCCGTGCGCCTCGTGCACGGCGAGTCGGGGACCGAGACCTCCTACGGCTCTCCGCTGGAGGCCGCCCTCGCCTGGCAGCGCTCCGGCGCCGAGTGGCTGCACCTGGTCGACCTGGACGCCGCGTTCGGCACCGGCGACAACCGGGAGCTGATCGGCGAGGTCACCCAGGCGATGGACATCAAGGTGGAGCTGTCCGGCGGCATCCGCGACGACGCCTCCCTGGCCGCCGCCCTGGCCACCGGCTGCACGCGCGTGAACCTCGGCACGGCGGCCCTGGAGAGCCCCGAGTGGGTCGCCAAGGTCATCGCCGAGCACGGCGACAGGATCGCCGTCGGCCTCGACGTGCGCGGCACCACCCTGCGCGGCCGTGGCTGGACCCGTGACGGCGGCGACCTCTACGAGACGCTGGAGCGCCTCAACCGGGAGGGCTGCGCCCGCTACGTGGTCACCGACATCGCCAAGGACGGCACCCTCCAGGGCCCCAACCTGGAGCTGCTGAAGAACGTGTGCGCGGCGACGGACCGCCCGGTCGTGGCGTCCGGCGGCGTGTCGTCCCTGGACGACCTGCGCGCCATCGCCGAGCTGGTACCCCTCGGTGTCGAGGGCGCCATCGTCGGCAAGGCCCTGTACGCGAAGGCGTTCACCCTGGAAGAAGCACTGGAGGCAGTGTCGTCATGACATCCGAAGCCGTGCGGCGCGTGCAGAGCGGAAGTCCCTGGGAAGAGAGTTTCGGTTGCGCACGGGCCGTCGCGGCGGGGGACCGTGTGCTGGTGGCCGGCACCTCGGCCTTCCGGGGCCGGGTGCTCTACGGCGAGGGCGATCCGTACGAGCAGGCCAAGGTGGCGTTCACCAGCGCGCTGGAGGCGATCGCCGAGTTCGGGCTGGGACCCGGCTCGGTGCTGCGGACCAGGATGTACCTGACCCATGCGCGGGACGTGGACGCCGTCGGCCGCGCGCACAAGGAGCTGTTCGACGGCGTCCGACCGGCCGCGACCCTGCTGGTCGTGGAGGGCTTCGTCGATCCGCGCATCCTGGTCGAAGTGGAACTAGAGGCATACAGAGGAGCCGTGGATTCATGACCCTGGCGGTCCGAGTCATCCCCTGCCTGGACGTGGACAACGGCCGGGTGGTGAAGGGCGTCAACTTCCAGAACCTGCGCGACGCGGGCGACCCCGTCGAGATGGCCAAGGTGTACGACGCCGAGGGCGCCGACGAGCTGACCTTCCTGGACATCACCGCGTCCTCGGGCAACCGGGAGACGACGTACGACGTGGTGCGCCGCACCGCCGAGCAGGTGTTCATCCCGCTGACGGTCGGCGGCGGCGTCCGCACCGCCGAGGACGTGGACAAGCTGCTGCGGGCCGGCGCCGACAAGGTGGGCGTGAACACCGCCGCGATCGCCCGCCCCGAGCTGATCCGCGAGATCGCCGAGCGGTTCGGCCGCCAGGTGCTGGTCCTCTCGGTCGACGCCCGCCGCACCGGCTCGGGCTCCTTCGAGGTGACGACGCACGGCGGCCGCCGCGGCACCGGCATCGACGCCGTCGAGTGGGCGCACCGGGCGGCCGAGCTGGGCGCCGGCGAGATCCTGCTGAACTCGATGGACGCCGACGGCACCAAGGACGGCTACGACCTGGAGATGATCGCCGCCGTCCGCAAGCACGTCACCGTCCCGGTGATCGCCTCGGGCGGCGCGGGCAGGCTGGCGGACTTCCCGCCGGCCGTGGCGGCGGGCGCGGACGCGGTGCTGGCCGCGTCGGTGTTCCACTTCGGCGACCTGCGCATCGGCGAGGTCAAGCAGACCCTCCGGGAGGCCGGACACCCCGTCCGGTAGCGCCCCGGCGGGGTGCCGCTCAGATGCCCAGCTGCTTGGACTCGTGCAGCTGGGCGATCGCGGCCGCGTCGCCGTCCAGTTCCACCGTGGCCGCGCTCTGCCGGCCGAAGGCGAACATCAGCAGCTCGGCGGGCTCACCCGTGACGGTCACCACCGGCGTGCCCCGGTGCGCGACCGCCGTCTGCCCGTCCGGACGGCGCAGCACCAGGCCGGTCGGCACCCCACGGCCCATCAGCCGCGCGGTGCGCTCCAGCCGGGCCCACAGGGCGTCCTGGAAGACCGGGTCCAGCTCGCGCGGGCTCCAGTCCGGCTGGGCGCGCCGGACGTCCTCGGTGTGGACGTAGAACTCGACGACGTTGGCCGCCTCGTCGAGCTGTTTGAGCGCGAAGGGCGAGAAGCGCGGCGGCCCGGTACGGATCAGCTGGATCAGCTCCTCGTACGGCTTGGCCGTGTACTCGGCCATCACCTTGTCCAGGCGCGACGCGAGCGGCTTGATCACGGTGCCGCCGGCCGCGTCCGGCCGGCGTTCGCGCACCACCACGTGCGCGGCCAGATCCCGGGTGAGCCAGCCCTCGCAGAGGGTGGGCGCCTCGGGACCGACGGTTTCCAAGAGGTCGGCGAGCAGGAGCCGTTCACGCTTGGCGAAGGTCGACATGGTGTCAGCCTACGACCCCCGCCCGGTCCGCGCTGTGGACACTCGCCCGGGGCTGTCGGTCCCGCGCGGCACAATGGCACTCATGACCCGTACGACCGGCACCCCCCGGCCCAGCAGCCTCGATCCGGAGATCGCCGCGCGCCTCAAGCGCAGCGCCGACGGCCTCCTGCCCGCCATCGCCCAGCAGTACGACACCGGTGAGGTGCTCATGCTCGGCTGGATGGACGACGAGGCGCTGCACCGCACCCTGACCACGGGCCGCTGCACCTACTGGTCGCGCAGCCGCCAGGAGTACTGGGTCAAGGGCGACACCTCCGGTCATGTCCAGTGGGTGAAGTCCGTCGCGCTGGACTGCGACGCCGACACCGTGCTGGTCCGGGTCGACCAGGAGGGCGCCGCCTGCCACACCGGCGCGCGTACCTGCTTCGACGCGGACGTGCTCCTGAAGGACGCCGGTTCCGCCGTACCCACCGTTGATCAGTAAGGTCTGCGGCCATGGACCTAGAGACCTTCCGCAAGCTGGCCGCCGACCGGCGTGTCATCCCGGTCACGCGCAAGCTCCTCGCCGACGGCGACACCCCGGTGGCGCTCTACCGCAAGCTGGCGGCCGAGCGCCCCGGCACCTTCCTGCTGGAATCCGCGGAGAACGGCCGTTCCTGGTCCCGGTACTCCTTCGTGGGCGTCCGCAGCGCGGCCACCCTCACCGCGCGGGACGGCGCGGCCCACTGGATCGGCACCCCGCCCGTGGGCGTCCCGGCCGACGGCGACCCGCTCGCCGTGCTGCGGACCACCCTCCAGACGCTGCACACCCCGCACCAGGAGGGTCTGCCGCCGTTCACCGGCGGCATGGTCGGCTATCTCGGGTACGACATCGTGCGCCGCCTGGAGAAGATCGGCCCCGGCGAGCGCGACGACCTGCGGCTGCCCGAGCTGACCATGCTCCTGACCAGCGATCTCGCCGTGATGGACCACTGGGAGGGCTCGGTCCTGCTGATCGCCAACGCGATCAACCACAACGACCTCGACACCGGCGTGGACGAGGCCTACGCGGACGCCGTGGCCCGCCTCGACGCGATGGAGGCCGACCTCTCGCGCGCGGTGGCGCAGCCGCCGGCCGTGCTGCCGCCCTCCGAGCTGCCCGAGTACACCGCCCAGTGGGGCGGCCCCGACTTCCGGCGGGCCGTGGAGGACATCAAGGAGCGCATCCGCGCGGGCGAGGCCTTCCAGGTGGTGCCCTCTCAGCGGTTCGAGACGCCCTGCACGGCGAGCGCCCTGGACGTCTACCGGGTGCTGCGGGCCACCAACCCCTCGCCGTACATGTACCTCTTCCGGTTCGACGGCTTCGATGTCGTCGGCTCGTCCCCGGAGGCCCTGGTGAAGGTCGAGGACGGGCGGGCCATGGTCCATCCGATCGCCGGCACCCGGCACCGCGGGGCCACCCCGCAGGAGGACCAGGCGCTGGCCGAGGAGCTGCTCGCCGACCCCAAGGAGCGGGCCGAGCACCTGATGCTGGTGGACCTCGGGCGCAACGACCTCGGGCGGGTCTGCGAGCCCGGCTCGGTCGAGGTGGTCGACTTCATGTCCGTCGAGCGCTACTCGCACGTGATGCACATCGTCTCGACCGTCACCGGCCGGGTGGCCGGGGGCCGTACGGCCTTCGACGTGCTCACCGCCTGCTTCCCGGCGGGCACCCTCTCCGGCGCCCCCAAGCCGCGCGCGATGCAGATCATCGACGAGCTGGAGCCGTCCCGGCGCGGGCTGTACGGCGGCTGCGTCGGCTATCTGGACTTCGCCGGCGACTCCGACACGGCCATCGCCATCCGTACCGCCCTGCTGCGGGACGGCACGGCATACGTACAGGCCGGAGCCGGCATTGTCGCCGACTCCGACCCGGTGGCGGAGGACCAGGAGTGCCGCAACAAGGCGGCGGCGGTCCTCCGCGCGGTGCACACGGCCAACCGGCTTACCTCATAGGAGGGTTCAGCCGGTGAACGCGGCGGTGCCGTTCGGGGTGCCGAGCCCCGTCGGCCCGTCGTACCCGGTGGTGCCGGTGCACAGGTACGAGCCGCCGCAGCTGCCGTTGGAGCCGCTGGTGACGTCGTTCAGCGCCGAGGTGTGGGCGTAGGGGAACGACGCCGGGTAGGAGCCGCCGGACGGGGCGCCGGCCAGCGCGTAGGTCGCCGCGATCAGCGGCGAGGAGGCGCTGGTGCCGCCGAAGACCATCCAGCCGGTGCCCTGGCCGTAGGTGTCGTACACCGCGACACCGGTGTTCGGGTCGGCGACCGCCGAGACGTCCGCGACCGTGCGCTTGGCGCAGCCGGTGTCCTTCTGCCAGCTGGGCTTGGCGTCGTAGGAGGAGCAGCCGGAGCCCGCGCCGCTCCACACCGTGTCGGTCCAGCCACGGGTGTTGGAGGCCGTCTTGAGGGACGTACCGCCCACCGCCGTCACGTACTGCGACGCGGCCGGGTACTCGGTGCCGTAGCCGTTGTCACCGGAGGAGACGGTGATGGCGACGCCCGGGTGGTTGAAGTACGTGGAGTCGTACGTCGCGTCGCTGGAGGACTCGTTGCCGCCGTAGCTGTTGGAGACGAACTTCGCGCCGAGCTTGACCGCGGTGTTCACGCCGGTGCCCAGGTTGGTCATGCTGGCGGTGCTGGCCTCGACCAGCAGGATCTTGCAGTTCGGGCAGGCCGCGCTGACCATGTCCAGGTCGAGCGATATCTCCTCGGCCCAGCCGGAGTTGCCGCGCGGGTACTTGGTGCCGCCGGTCTGGTCCACCTTCTTGAAGCAGCCGTTGGCCGTGGTGCAGGCCGACAGGCCGTACTGGGCGCGGTAGGTGGCGAGGTCGGCCTCGGCGTTGGGGTCGTCGTAGGCGTCGACGATCGCCACCGTCTGGCCCGTGCCGCCGGTCGCGGAGGGCAGGTTGTACGCCGCCTGGAGCGAGGCGGGGCCGTAGCCGGAGGGGGTGGCGGCCGCGGTCAGCGCGCTCTCGGCGTGTGCCGACAGCGGGGTGCCCGAGGTGACCTGGAGGGCCTTGCAGGCCATCTCGTCCTTCTTCGTCGGCGCGGCGCAGGCGTGCGCCACGGTGACGCCGTGGGAGGAGGTGGCGGCCTGGCCGACCGGGGCGGCCAGGGCCAGGGCTGCCGTGGCGAGCGTGGCCACGGCGGTGAGGGATGCGGTTCTGCGCAACGTACGTCCTATCCACGAGGTGGGGTGAACCAGGGAAGGGCTGTGGGGGGTGCGCGGTGCCACCCCGGCGCGTGGTGTCGTGCCGGGGTGGCGCAGAACGTACGGATGTCGGGACCGCGTCAACAAGACGCCTGTTGAAGGCGGAACGTCCCTTTGCCGTTCCTGGGGCATTCATATGCCGTTCCTGAGCGTGCCATGACAGAAACCTGAGGGGTTCATGGGTTGACGGACCCGGGTGAGGGCTCTTCCGGGGTTCAGGCGATAGTGGAGTACGTGACTGCCGTACCTCACCCCCGTACCGAAGCCGCCGCGCCCGCCCGGTCCGGCCGCCGGAGCCTCGCCCTGGCCCTGCTGTGCGGTGCGCTCGGCGCGGCCGTCGCGCTGCTCGCCACCCGGCAGCGCTGGGCCGAGGGCACCGCGACGGTGGCCGGCGGCGCGTTCCCGCTGACCGCGAAGGGCAGCGACGTCACCGGCGTCCCCGCGGCCCTCGCCATAGTGGGCCTCGCCGCGCTCGTCGCCGTCTTCGCCGTCCGCCGGGCCGGCCGCGTGGTCGTCGCCGCGCTGCTCGCGCTCTCCGGCGCCGGGATCGCCGCCGCCGCCCTCGTCGCCGCCGGCGACGGCTCCGCGCTGGACGAGAAGGCCGCCCAGGCGAGCGGTGACACCACCGCCACCGTCGCCTCGCTCAGCCACACCGGCTGGCCCTACGTCGCGGCCGCCGGCGGCCTGCTGATCCTGCTCGCCGGCCTGCTCGCGCTGCGCTACGGCAGCCGGTGGCCCGCCATGTCCGGCCGCTACGAGCGCGGCACCGGCCGGCCCCGCCGCAACCCCCGCCCGGTGGACCCCGAGCGGCCCGAGGAGATCTGGAAGGCACTGGACCGGGGCGAGGACCCGACCGGCGCCTGAACCGGGGTACCCGCAGGGCGTGCGCGAGTGTGGCGAACCAGACGCCACCCCCGCGTCCGGCACGCGTGCGCGTACGGGACAATGGACGCCGACACGTACACAGCAACGAGGAGCAAGTCATGGCGGGTAGCAGCCACGGTCACGGTCACACCCCTGCCGCGTGGACCGGTGTCATCATTTCCTTCATCGGTTTCTGCGTCGCCGGCGCCTTCATGGTGATGGCCCAGCCCGTCGGCTTCTGGGCCGGCATGGCGCTGATCCTGGGTGGCGCGGTGGTCGGCGGCATCATGCGCGCCATGGGCCTCGGCTCGAACCCCAAGCCCCTGGTGGTGGCCGGCGCGCCCGCCGCGACCCGTGAGCCGGTCGCTGCCGAGAGCTGAGCCGACGGCTTTTCACGAGCTTCCCCGAGGGGGGGGCCCGCCCCCCCCCCCCGGGGGCCGCCCCCCCCCCCCCCCGCCCGCGGGGCGGGCGGCCCCCCCCGCGCCCGCCGCGCG
>NZ_JBHXVE010000012.1:0-39005 GCF_042672505.1 Streptomyces sp. NPDC127190 | reverse complement strand
CACCCCCCCGGCCCCCCCCCCCCCAACCGCCCGACAGCCCCCCCCCCCCACGCCCTTACCCCGGTCCCCGGCCCCCCAACCCCGCTACCGCGCTCCGGGGGGCGGCCGGGAACGGCAGAATGCGGGCGTGACCGCCGACAGCAGCACGGCCCCGCCCCGCCCGCCCGAAGGCCCCGAGGCGCTCCCGCAGGCACCGGCGCCCGACTCCGTATGGCGCCGGCTCGCCGTGCCGGCCGGCCTGTTCGCCGCGGTCGCCGGAGCCTTCGCGTACGTCGGCGCCGTCGACCCGAACGAGCCCGGCCACTACCCCGTCTGCCCGCTCTACGCGCTCACCGGCCTGTACTGCCCCGGCTGCGGCGGACTGCGCAGCGCGCACGCCGTCGTCCACGGCGACCTGGCCGCCGCGCTGCACGACAACGCCGTCGCCGTAGCCGCCTACCCGGCCTTCGCGCTGCTGTGGGCCGTCTGGGTGGTGCGCGCGGTGCGCGGCCGGCCCTTCCGGCCGGGGCTGCGACCGGCGCAGATGTGGGCGCTCTGCGCGCTGCTGCTGGTCTTCACCGTGGTCCGCAACCTCCCCCTCGGCAGCGGACTGCATCCCTGACCGATGGGGGAACGTCCAGGTAGTGGGACCGCCGTCCGCCGGATGCGAGGCCTCGGCGTTCCTCCGGATACCATCGCAGTGACCACGGGTATTCAAAACCTGAAGGAACCACCGTCTGGAAGGGGGCCGCTCGCGTGAGTGTGCTCGACGAGATCATCGACGGAGTCCGTGCCGACCTCGCGGAGCGGCAGGCACGCGTCAGCCTCGACGAGCTCAAGGAGCGTGCGGCCAAGGCCCGGCCCGCCAAGGACGGGGTGGCCGCGCTCAAGGGCGACGGCGTCAAGGTCATCTGCGAGGTCAAGCGGTCCAGCCCCTCCAAGGGCGCGCTGGCCGCGATCGCCGACCCGGCCGGGCTCGCCGCGGACTACGAGGCGGGCGGTGCGGCCGTCATCTCCGTCCTCACCGAACAGCGCCGCTTCGGCGGCTCGCTGGCCGACCTGGAGGCCGTCCGCGCGCGCGTGGACATCCCGGTGCTGCGCAAGGACTTCATCGTCACGTCGTACCAGCTGTGGGAGGCCCGGGCGTACGGCGCCGACCTCGCGCTGCTGATCGTCGCCGCCCTGGAGCAGTCGGCCCTGGAGTCGCTGATCGAGCGGGCCGTCTCCATCGGCCTCACCCCGCTGGTCGAGGTGCACGACGAGGACGAGGTCGAGCGGGCCGTCGCCGCCGGCGCCAAGGTGATCGGTGTCAACGCGCGCAACCTGAAGACGCTGGAGGTCGACCGCGGCACGTTCGAGCGGGTCGCGCCGGAGATCCCGGACGGCATCGTGAAGGTCGCCGAGTCCGGCGTCCGCGGCCCGCACGACCTGATCGCCTACGCCAACGCGGGCGCCGACGCGGTGCTGGTCGGCGAGTCGCTGGTGACCGGCCGCGACCCGAAGGCCGCCGTCGCCGACCTGGTCGCCGCGGGCGAGCACCCCGCACTGCGGCACGGCCGGAGCTGATCTCCCGCTAGGCTGATCCCGATGACTCTCATCATGACGACCGTGGACCGGTACGCCCGCCTGGCGCGCGGCTGCCGCCCGAGGGGCTGCCGCGCCCCGGCGAGGCGTGTCCACGGCCGCCGCGTGCGGTACGTCATCGGCGATGAGCCGGGGCAAGTCAACGGCATGCGATGGCAGCAGCCAACCTGAGGGGCGCGGGGCTCTGTTCGATGTGCGGCCACCGCCGCGCGGGCGCGACCAGCCTCAGCCGGTCCGCAGTCGACTGACCACCCCGTCGCCCCACGGCGAACAGTGTTTTCCCACGCACTCACCGTGAGGTTCGGCATGCCCAACAACTTCTTCTTCCCCGACCCGGAGGGTCAGGTGCCCAGCGCCGAGGGCTACTTCGGCGCATTCGGCGGCAAGTTCATCCCGGAGGCCCTCGTCGCCGCCGTGGACGAGGTCGCCGTCGAGTACGAGAAGGCCAAGCACGCCCCCGAGTTCGCCCGCGAGCTCGACGAGCTGCTCGTCCACTACACCGGCCGGCCCAGCGCGCTGACCGAGGTGCCCCGGTTCGCCGAGCAGGCCGGCGGTGCCCGGATCTTCCTCAAGCGGGAAGACCTCAACCACACCGGCTCCCACAAGATCAACAACGTTCTCGGCCAGGCCCTGCTCACCAGGCGGATGGGCAAGACCCGGGTCATCGCCGAGACCGGTGCCGGGCAGCACGGCGTCGCCACCGCCACCGCCTGCGCCCTGTTCGGCCTCGACTGCACCATCTACATGGGCGAGATCGACACCCAGCGCCAGGCCCTGAACGTGGCCCGCATGCGCATGCTCGGCGCCGAGGTCGTCGCCGTGAAGTCCGGCAGCCGCACCCTCAAGGACGCCATCAACGAGGCGTTCCGCGACTGGGTCGCCAATGTGGACCACACCCACTACCTGTTCGGGACCGTCGCCGGACCGCACCCCTTCCCGGCGATGGTGCGGGACTTCCACCGGGTCATCGGCGTCGAGGCGCGGCGGCAGCTGCTGGAGCGCGCCGGGCGGCTGCCCGACGCCGCCATCGCCTGCGTCGGCGGCGGCTCCAACGCCATCGGCCTCTTCCACGCCTTCATCCCCGACGAGGGCGTCCGCCTCATCGGCTGCGAGCCCGCGGGACACGGCATCGAGACCGGCGAGCACGCGGCCACCCTCACCGCCGGCGAGCCCGGCATCCTGCACGGCTCCCGGTCGTACGTGCTCCAGGACGACGAGGGCCAGATCACCGAGCCCTACTCGATCTCGGCGGGCCTGGACTACCCGGGCATCGGGCCCGAGCACTCCTATCTGAAGGACTCCGGCCGCGGCGAGTACCGCGCGGTCACCGACGACGCCGCCATGCAGGCGCTGCGCCTGCTGTCGCGGACCGAGGGCATCATCCCGGCCATCGAGAGCGCCCACGCCCTCGCCGGCGCCCTGGAGGTCGGCCGGGAACTGGGCACGGACGGCCTGATCGTCGTCAACCTCTCCGGCCGCGGCGACAAGGACATGGACACCGCAGCCCGCTACTTCGGCCTGTACGACACCGACGCCGAGGTGGCCGCCGACGCAGCCGACACCGCCGAGATCGAGGGGGACGCCAAGTGAGCGGGAACATCCAGTTGCTGACCGACACCCTCGCGGGCGCGAAGGCGGAGGGGCGGTCCGCGCTCATCGCCTACCTGCCGGCCGGGTTCCCCACCGTGGACGGCGGCATCGAGGCGATCAAGGCCGTCTTCGACGGCGGCGCCGATGTGGTGGAGGTCGGGCTGCCGCACAGCGACCCCGTCCTCGACGGCCCGGTCATCCAGACCGCCGACGACATCGCCCTGCGCGGCGGCGTCCGCATCGCCGACGTGATGCGCACGGTCCGGGAGGCCCACCGGGCCACCGGGAAGCCGGTGCTCGTCATGACGTACTGGAACCCCATCGACCGCTACGGCGTCGAGCGCTTCACCGCCGAGCTGGCCGAGGCGGGCGGCGCGGGCTGCATCCTGCCCGACCTGCCGGTCCAGGAGTCGGCGCTGTGGCGGGAGCACGCCGAGAAGCACGGCCTCGCGACCGTCTTCGTGGTGGCGCCGAGCAGCAAGGACGAGCGGCTCGCCGAGATCACCGCGGCGGGCAGCGGCTTCGTCTACGCGGCCTCCCTGATGGGTGTCACCGGCACCCGGGAATCCGTCGGCGCGCAGGCCCAGACCCTGGTCGAGCGCACCCGGGCGACCGGCACCGGCCTGCCCGTCTGCGTCGGCCTCGGCGTCTCCACCCGGGCCCAGGCCGCGCAGGTCGCCGGCTTCGCCGACGGAGTGATCGTCGGCTCGGCCTTCGTACAGCGGATGCTGGACGCCCCGGACCAGGCCGCGGGCCTGGAGGCGGTGCGGGAGCTGGCCGGCGAGCTGGCGAAGGGCGTGCGCGGACAGGCGTAACCCCTCCCTACCAGGACAACCTGGTCACTCGAACGGGTGGACCTCGGGCCGGGGGGGGGGGGGGGGGCCGCCCCCCGGGGGGGGGGGGGGGGGGGTCGGTGCTCAAAGTAGCTATAACCGGCCCCCCGGGGCGGCGGGGGGGGGGGGGGGGGGTTCTGGGCGGGCGCGAACGGGCTAACCCCCCCCCAACCCGCACACCGTGGACACACGACGGGGTGCACCGGGGGCGGGGGGGGCGCGGGGCCCCCCCCCGGTTCGTTCTGGGGGTGTGAGCGAGAAGAACCGTGACGGAAAGCGCACCGCCCGGGAGCGGATGGCGGTCGAGCGTGAGAAGCAGAGGACCGCGGAGAAGCGACGGCGCGCGCTGATCGTGGGCGCGAGCGTCGTCTGCGTCCTCGGCCTCGCGGCGGTGATCGGCGTGATCGCCGCGAACTCCGGCAAGGACAAGAGCAGCAAGAGCGAGGGCCCGGCCGTGGCGCCCTCGGGCGCGCAGGGCAAGGACAGCCTCGCGATCCCGGTCGGCAAGGACAGCGCGAAGTCGACGCTCACCGTCTGGGAGGACTTCCGCTGCCCGGCCTGCCAGGCCTTCGAGACGGTGTACCGGCCGACCCTCCATGAACTCGTCGACGCGGGCAAGCTCAGAATCGAGTACCACCTGGTCCGCCTGATCGACGGCAACCTCGGCGGCACCGGCTCGCTGCGCGCGGCCAACGCCGCCGCCTGCGCCCAGGACGCCGGGAAGTTCCGCGACTACCACGACGTGCTGTACGCGAACCAGCCCAAGGAGACCGACGACGCCTACGGCAACGACGCCAGGCTGATCGACCTCGCCGGCAAGGTGAAGGGCCTGGACACGCCCGCCTTCCAGAAGTGCGTCAAGGACGGCACCCACAACAGCTGGGTGAACAAGTCCCACAAGGCCTTCGCGGCCGGCGGCTTCACCGGCACGCCCACCGTCCTGTTCGGCGGGAAGAACCTCGCCCAGGACCAGACGATGACCCCGGCCAAGCTCAAGCAGATGGTGGAGGCGGCCAACCAGGGGTAGGCGTTTTTCGCGGGCCCGTTATGGACCCGTAGCCGGGCTGCTTGCCGTCCCCACCACCCGGCAGGGTAGCGTCGGACCTGCCATGGAACTTGCCTACATTCCCAGCCCGTCGCGCGGGGTGCTGTATCTCGGCCCCATCCCGCTGCGCGGCTACGCCTTCTGCATCATCATCGGCGTCTTCGTCGCCGTCTGGCTCGGCAACAAGCGCTGGGTCGCTCGCGGCGGGCAGGCCGGTACGGTCGCCGACATCGCGGTGTGGGCCGTCCCCTTCGGCCTGGTCGGCGGCCGGCTCTACCACGTGATCACGGACTACGAGCTGTACTTCAGCCCGGGCCGTGACTGGGTGGACGCCTTCAAGGTGTGGCAGGGCGGTCTGGGCATCTGGGGGGCGATCGCGCTCGGCGCGCTCGGCGCCTGGATCGGCGCGCGGCGCCGGGGCGTCCCGCTGCCGGCGTACGCCGACGCCATCGCGCCCGGCATCGCGATCGCGCAGGCCGTCGGCCGCTGGGGCAACTGGTTCAACCAGGAGCTGTACGGCCGGGAGACCCATGTTCCCTGGGCCCTGCACATCACCTCCTCCGAGGGCGGCCGGGTGCCGGGCTACTACCACCCGACCTTCCTCTACGAGTCGCTGTGGTGCATCGGTGTCGCCCTCGTCGTGATCTGGGCCGACCGCCGCTTCAAGCTGGGCCACGGCCGGGCCTTCGCCCTGTACGTCGCCCTGTACTGCGTGGGCCGCGCCTGGATCGAGCACATGCGGGTCGACTACGCCCACATCATCCTGGGCGTCCGGCTCAACGACTGGACCGCGTTGATCGCGTTCCTGCTGGCGGTCACGTACATCGTCGTGTCGGCGAAGCTGCGGCCGGGGCGCGAGGCGGTCGTGGAGCCGGCCGCCGCCGGGCTTGCGGCGCAGAGCGTCCCGGCTGGCTCCGCCGAGAGTGCCTCCGAGGCTCCGGAAGCCGCCACCGGGGCGGAGCAGGAGGCCGAGGCCGAGCCCGTGGCCGGGGAGACCGACCCTGCGGCCGAGGCCGAGGAGACGAAGGACGAGGCGGAGTCGGCGGGCAAGAAGAGCTGACCGCTGCCGGTACGACACCGAGGGCGCCCGGAGCTTTCCGGGCGCCCTCGGTGCGTCGGGCGCGTAGGGCCTCTCTTTCGGGTCAGGTCGGCTGCGACGCCGGCAAGATCCGAAAGAGAGGCCTAGGGCCTTTCTGTCGGGTCAGGTCGGCTGCGGCGCCGACGCCTTCTCGGCCGACCCGAGCGGGCTCATGGGGGTGCCCCCTGCTCATGGGGGTCCCCCCGCTCGAGCGGAGCCGAGAGTGGGGGAGGAGTCGAGAGCTTAGGGGAGCGTGCAGATGCAAGGCGGAGGACCGAGTCGACGCGATGGGGGTCCCCCCCCCGCGCGAGCGCAGCCGAGCGTGGGGGAGTCGGCGAGTGACGACAACGCAGCAGATGTGCGTGCCAGGGCCCGCGACGCCGGCAAGATCCGAAAGAGAGGCCCTAGGCCGGTCAGAGCCGGTGGGTGAGGGACAGGGTCCGCCGGGCCGTCGCCACCACCGCCGCGTCGATGAAGCGGCCGTCCGGCAGGGCCTGGGCGCCCTCCTCCAGGGCGGCTGCCTTGAGGATCGTCTCGGCGTGTTCGAGTTCCGCCGGGGTGGGCAGGTAGGCCCGCTCGATCACCGGCAGCTGGCGCGGGTGGATCGCGGCGCGGCCCAGGAAGCCGAGGGCGCGTCCGTGGGCGCAGGACGCGGCGAGGCCGTCCAGGTCCCGGATGTCGGGGTGGACGCACTGCGTGGGCGGGGCGAGGCCCGCAGCGCGGGCGGCGACGATCACCCGGGAGCGCGGCCAGTCCAGGCCCGCGTCGGCCCGTACCCCGAGGTCGGCCCGGAGGTCCGCCTCGCCGAGGGCGATGCCCCGCAGGGCCGGGTGGGCGGTGGCGATGGCGAAGGCGTGCTCGATGCCGAGGGCCGTCTCCAGCAAGGCGTACAGGGGGACGGGGGTGACCGAGGCGGCCCGTCTGATCTCGTGCGCGGTCGTCACCTTGGGCAGCCGCAGCCCGGCCAGCCCGGGCAGGGCGGCCACGGCGGCGAGGTCGGCGGCCGCCCAGGGGGTGTCCAGGGCGTTGACGCGGACGTGCACCGGAACCGGCTGGGGGGTGCGCAAGCGCTCGGCGGTGGCCGCGCGGGCGTACTCCTTGCGGTCGGGGGCGACCGCGTCCTCCAGGTCGATCACCACCACGTCGGCGCCCGCCGCCAGCGCCTTGGTCACCACCTGCGGGCGGTCGCCGGGGGCGTAGAGCCAGGTGAGCGGGAACCGGGTCACAGCGCCCCCTCCGCGCGCAGGGCCGCGATGTCCTCCGGGGCGAGGCCCAGCTCGGTGAGGACGGCGTCCGTGTCGGCGCCGTGCGGCCGGCCGGCCCAGCGGATCGCGCCGGGGGTCGCGGAGAGCCGGAAGAGGAGGTTCTGGAGGCGCAGCGGGCCCAGCTCGGGGTCGTCGACCGTGGTGATCGTGTGCAGGGCCTGGTACTGGGGGTCGGCCAGGATGTCCCGGACGTCCTGGACCGGGGCGGCCGCGGCCTCGGCCTTCTCGAAGGCCGCGAGCACCTCGGCGCGGGAGCGGGCGCCGATCCAGGAGCCGACCGCCTCGTCCAGGACGTCGGCGTGCGCGGCCCGGCCGGCGCCGGTGGCGAACCAGGGTTCGGCGATCAGATCGGGGCGGCCCACCAGGTGCATCACCCGCTCGGCGACCGACTGGGCGGAGGCGGAGACCGCGACCCAGGTGCCGTCGGCGGTGCGGTAGGTGTTGCGGGGGGCGTTGTTGGCGGAGCGGTTCCCGGTGCGTTCCTGGACGTATCCGAGCTGGTCGTACCAGGTGGGGTGCGGGCCGAGGGCGGCGAGGATCGGCTCGACGAGCGCCAGGTCGACCACCTGTCCGGCGCCACTGCGCTCCCGGGCGGCCAGCGCGGTCAGCACGGCGAAGGCGCAGGTCACGCCCGCGATGGAGTCGGCGAGGCCGAAGGGCGGCAGGGTCGGGGGCGCGTCCGGTTCCCCGGTGAGCGCGGCGAAGCCGCTCACCGCCTCGGCGAGCGTGCCGAAGCCGGGCCGGTGGGCGTAGGGGCCGAACTGGCCGAACGCGGTGACCCGGGCGAGCACCAGCCGGGGGTTGGCGGCCGACAGCTCCGGCCAGCCCAGATCCCACTTCTCCAGGGTGCCGGGGCGGAAGTTCTCGACCAGCACATCGGCGTCCGCGGCGAGCCGGAGCAGGGTGGAGCGGCCGCCCGGCGTGGACAGGTCCAGGGTGATGGTCCGCTTGTTGCGGCCGAGCACCTTCCACCACAGGCCGATGCCGTCCTTGGCCGGGCCGTGCCCGCGGCACGGATCGGGGGTGCGGGGATGCTCGACCTTGATCACCTCGGCGCCGAAGTCGCCGAGCAGCGTGGCGGCCAGCGGACCGGCGAACAGGGTCGCGAGGTCCAGCACCCGCAGACCGGCCAGCGGCGGGGTGGGCGTCGTACTCATGCGGTGAACTGCGCGTCGATCTCCGGGCGGTACGGCATCGACACCGACGCGCCCTCCCGCTGCACCGAGATCGCCGCCGCGGCCGCCGCCCAGGACAGCGCCTCCCGTACCGGTTTCTCCTCGGCGAGGGCCACCGCGAGCGCGCCCACGAAGGTGTCGCCCGCGCCGGTGGAGTCGACCGCGCTCACCCGTGGCGCGGGGACCATCAGTGGCTCGGTGCCCCGGGCCAGGTAGAGGCAGCCCGTCGCGCCCAGCGTGACCACCACCTGCGGCACCTGCTCCAGCAGCGCGGCCGCCGCCTCGCGCGGGTCGGTGCGGCCGGTGAGGGTGACCGCCTCGTACTCGTTGGGCACCAACAGGTCGGTCGCGGCGAGGAGTTCGGGCGGCAGCGGCTGGGCCGGGGAGGGGGTGAGGACCGTACGGACGCCGTGCCGGTGGGCGGCCTGGGCGCCCGCGACGACCGCCGCCAGGGGGATCTCCAGCTGGAGCAGCAGGGCGTCGGCGGAGGCGATCACGCCCTCGTCGCCGGGGGAGAGGTGGTCGACGGTGCCGTTCGCGCCCGGGATGACGACGATGGAGTTGCCGCCCTCGTCGTCCACCACGATGTGCGCGGTGCCGGAGGCGCCCTCGACGGTGCGCAGGGAGTCGGTGTCCACCCCGGAGTGTTCGAGGGTGTCGCGCAGCCGCGCACCGAAGGCGTCGTTGCCGACCGCGCCGATCATCGAGACGGTGGCCCCGGCGCGGGCCGCGGCGATCGCCTGGTTGGCGCCCTTGCCGCCGGGGATCGTGCGGAACTCCCGGCCGGTCACGGTCTCCCCGCGCTGCGGGGCCTTCGTGACATAGGTGACGAGGTCCATGTTGGTGCTGCCGAGGACGGCGATGTGGGTCATGGGCGGACCGCCTCCAGGTGGGTGAGGTGGGCGAGGGTGTCGAAACCGGTGCCGTCGAAGTCGGCGACGGTGGTGGCGAGCCGGTTCTTCAGCGGGGCCCGCCAGTGCTCGGGGAGGGCGGCGGGGCGGCCGGCCAGCAGTCCCGCGACGGAACCGGCCGTGGCGCCGGCCGAGTCGGTGTCCCAGCCGCCCGCCACCGCCCGGCCGATGGACCCGGTGAAGTCGCCGTCCGCGTGGGCGAGGGCGGCGGCGATCAGGGCGGTGTTGGGGATCGCGTGCACCCAGTGGTGGTCCGGGCCGTACACGGCGTGGAGTTCGTCCACCACGTCGTCGAAGTCGGCGGTGTCCCGGGCGAGTCGGAGGGCGTGGTCGATCGCCCGCGCCAGCCGGGAGCGCGGCGGCACCACCGAGCGGCCGGTGCGCAGACAGGCGTGCACGTCATGGCGGCCGGTGGCGGCGGTGGCGATCACGGCGGCCGTGAACATGGCCGCGTAGACGCCGTTGGCGGTGTGGGACAGGACCGCGTCGCGGTAGGCCTGTTCCGCGGCGCCGGCCGGGTCGCCCGGGTGGGTCCAGCCGTGCATGTCGGCGCGGATCAGGGCGCCGATCCACTCGCGGAACGGGTTGCGGTGGCGGGCCGTGTGCGGGGGTTCGATGCCGCTGAGGAGGTTGCGGTGGGTGACGCGTTCGGCGGTGAAGGTACGGCCCGGGGGCAGCTCGTCCAGCCAGAGGCGGGCCACGTCCGCGGTGGTGAAGGTCTTCCCGTGGCGCTGGAGGAGCAGCAGGTTGAGGAGCGGGTAGTCGAGGTCGTCGTCCTCGGGCATGCCGTCGATGTTCTCGGCGAGACTGGTGGCGGCCGAGCGGCGGTTCCAGGGGTGGCGGCCGAGCAGCTCCGCGGGGACGCCCACCGCGGTGAAGTAGCCGGTCAGGGGCCGGTTTCCGGCTGCCTCGGCGAGGGCGCGGAGGGCGTCCAGGGGGAGCTTCTCGACCGGTTTGCCGAGCAGGCAGCCGATGGCCCGGCCCAGCCAGGCGGCTTCCAGGGCGGCGGGGGTGAGGTCCGCGGCGAGCCGTTCGGCGGGCCAGTTGGGGCAGCGGGACCTGATCGCCGCCAGGTCCCTCGGTTCGTCGTCGGCGAGCGTGCCGGGCAGATCGGCGAGTTCGTCCAGCAGGTCCTCGGCCAGCAGCCGCAGATAGCGGGAGGCGCGATGCGCGGAGGCACCCGCCCGTTCCGGGGCGTCCGTGCCGCCCGCCGCCCGCCAGCGCGCCTCGATCGCCGAGGGCTCCCGCCCGTCCAGCCGGGCCTGGCGGAGTTCATGGCCGAGCAGGTCCTCCGGCTGGACCCAGGTCAGTCGGAGCACCGGTCGCCTCCCAGCGCGCCGAACGCCTCCTCGTGGGCGCGCCGCCGGCGCACGTCCTTGCGGAAGACCTCCCGGGCGACCTCGGCGAGGGTGCGGGCCGGCGCCCACAGGTCCAGCCGGCTGGCCTCCGCCACCGTCTTCGCCCACTCCTCGGGCACGGGCGAGCCGAGCGCGCCCGCGAGGGCACCGGCCATGGTGGCGATCGAGTCGCAGTCACGCCCGTAGTTGACCGACCCCAGGACCGCGTGCCGGTAGTCGCCGCCGGAGACCAGCAGCATGCCCAGCGCGATGGGGAGTTCCTCGATGGAGTGCAGCCGGGAGGGGCGGCGGGCGGCCAGGGAGGGGGCGCGGTAGTCCGGGCCGACCGTGTCGTACGGCGCGACCGCCGCGCGCAGCGGCCGCAGCGCCGACTCGAAGTCGCTGTGCTTGCAGGCCACTTCGCAGACCTTCTCGATGGCCGTGCGGGTGCCGTCCTTGGCCAGCGAGAGGCAGGCGGCCACGACCGAGTCGGGGCTCGCACCCGGTGCGGTCGCGGCCGCCACCGCCGCCGCGAGGACACCGGCCGCCTCACGGCCGTACGACGACTGGTGCGCACCGGCGATGTCCAGCGCCTCGGCGTAGGCGGTGGCCGGGGCGGCCGCGTTGACCAGTCCGACGGGGGCCATGTACATCGCGGCGCCGCAGTTGACGATGTTGCCGACGCCCGCTTCCCGGGGGTCGGCGTGGCCGTAGGCGATCCTGGTCACCAGCCACTTCTCGGCGAGGAAGAGGCGGTGCAGGGGGAGGGCCTCGGCCTCCAGCTCCGGGATCCAGCGCGGGGTGGTCATCAGGTCCGGGACCAGGTGGTCGGCGACCGCGTAGGCGTCGAGGTGGTCGCGGACGCGGTCGTAGACCCGGATCAGCGCATGGGTCATCAGGGTGTCGTCGGTGACATGGCCGTCGCCCTTGTGGAAGGGGGCGAGGGGGCGGGCGGTGCGCCAGGCGTCGCCGTGCCAGGGGCCGACGATGCCGTGCACGCGGCCGCCGTGGCGTTCGGCGATCTGCTCCGGGGACCAGCCCTCGACCGGCCCGCCCAGGGCGTCGCCCACGGCGGCCCCGACGAGGGCGGCGGTGACGCGCTCCTCCAGGGCGGAGGTCTCGTGGTGTACGCCCCTTTCACCGCCTGCCACGTCCTCGCATGCTCCGAGTTCTTCGCACTCTTTGGGCCTCATGCCCCGAATCATCCCCCTGGCCGGGCCGGTTGTGCGGCTTCCAGGAGTCCGGCGAGTTCCACCAGGTCGGTGCCGGTGAGGCGGGGCAGGGTGCAGCCCGAGAGGGTGCGGCAGGCGTCGCGCCAGGCCTGCGGGACGGCCGCGCCGCCGCCGAGCGCGCCGGTGAGGGCGCCCGCGAGGGCGGGCGCGGAGTCGGCGACCCGGGAGAGACAGGCGGCGGCGGGCACGGCCTCGGCGATCCGGCCGTGCGCGGCGGTGGCCAGCGCGAGCGCCACCGGGACGGTCTCGGCGGCGGCGACACCGTAGCTGTAGACGTGGTCGACGATCTGGTGCTCCAGGAGTGGTACGAGGGCGAAGGCGGACTCCGTGTCCTCGGCGAGGGCGAGGGCGTGGCGGGTGTTGCGGCCGATCTCGGTGTCTGCGGGGAGTTCGGCGAGCGCTCCGGTCACACAGGTGTCCGGTTCCGCGCCGGCGAGGGCGAGGGAGAGCGCCGCGGCCATCGCCCGGGCGCCGTGCACGCCGTCGCCGTCCTGGGTGTAGCGGGCGTCGAACTCGGCGAGGGCGGCGGCGCGCCCCGGGTCGCCGGGGTGGGCCACCGCGAGCACACAGGCGCGCACGCAGGCCGCGTCGTCGAAGTAGTGCGGGTTGTCGTGGCCGGTGGCGGGCGGGCGAAGCCCGGCGGCGAGGTTGCCGAGGCCGGCGCGGACGGAGATGCGGGCGCGCAGCGGGAGCACGGCGGACTCGACCTCGGGGGCGCGTTCCGCCGCGGCGGCGACCTCCGCGGCGACGGCGGTCCAGGTGAGGTCGATCGCGGCGCGCATCCGGCGCTCCCGGCCGAGGTCGCCCGGATCACCGAGGTCACCGGGGGCGCCGAAGGCGTCGGCGTCACCGGCCCGCAGCACCGCCTCCGCGGCGAACACGGCCCATTCGGCGTCGTCGGAGGGGCCGAGGCGGAGCGGCTCGGGGGGCTGGTTCAGGGCGATCGGCACGGGCAGGGTGGTCGTCGCGTTCTGCTCGGCGAAGGTGTCCAGTTCGCGGGTGAGCCGACGGGTCCACTCGGGCATCCGGGTGGCCCGGTGCCGGGCCGCGGGCCAGCCGGCGGCATCTCCCGCGGCGAGCCCGAGCAGGAGTCCCTCGATCCTGCGGGGCTTCATGGGCGTGCCTCGCTGTCGTGCGCTGCGGCCTGGCCGAGCCTGATGAGGCGGCCGGTGTTGCCGGGGTGGGTGGGCCGGTCGGTGGCGTGGCCCGTGCCGAGCCTGACCAAGGGGCTTTTGGTCGTGTGGGGCTTCATGGCCGTCCCTCGCTGTCGTGCTCCGCGGACTGGCCGACCGCGACCAGGGGGCTCCCGCCGCCGGGCTCGGTGGGTCGGGGGGTGGGAGCCGGCTGGTGGGCGGGCGGCCGGGAGGCGGGGGTCGGCCGGTGTCCGGTCGGCAGGCGACCGGGTGGCCGCCGGCGTTCCGGCTCGTCGGGTGGCCGAAGGTGCTCCCCCTCCCCGGGTGGCCGAGGGTGTTCCCGTTCCCCGGGTACCAGCAGTTCGGCGAGGTCCAGGATGTGGCGGCCCGCCATGGCGGGCAGGCAGCGGCCGCGGGACGGGCCGATGGGGTGGGCCCAGTCCGGGGGGATGGCCGAGACGCCCTGGGTCGCACCGGACAGGGCGCCCGCCACCGCCGCCGTCGTGTCGGCGTCCCGGCCCATGTTGACGGCCGTGAGCACCGCCTGCCGGAAGTCGCCGTCGGCGGTGGCGTACGCGCCGAAGGCCAGGGCGACCGCCTCCGGGGCCAGGTCCGTCCACGGGTAGCCGCCGATGACGACCGCGGAGCGCACCGCCCGTTCACCGCGGTGCGCCACGGCCACCGCTCGCCGCAGCGAACGGGCCGTCCAGGAGTCCTCGGGGACGACCGCGAGCGCGGCGGCGACCACCACCGGGACCGGCGCCCCCGCCATCGCCGCCGCGACCCCGGCGGCGACCGCCTGGCCGCCGTAGATGCCCTCGCCCTCGTGGCTGACCGAGCCGTCGATCGCCGCGAGCCGGGCGGCCTCCTCGGGGCGTCCCGCGGCGAAGACGCCGAAGGGCGCCGCGCGCATCGCCAGACCGTCGCTCCAGGCGTGGCGGTGCTGGGCGGAGACGGGCGCGGCCAGGCCCCGGCGCAGGTTCTCCAGGGTGCCGCGCTCGCTGAAGCCCGCGCCCCGGAAGGGGCCCTCGGCCCGGTCGGCGATCCACTCGTGCCAGGCCGCCTCCACATGGGCCGGGGTGAGCGCCGAGCCGTGCCGGGCCAGCAGCAGGCCGGAGAGGATCGCGTACTCGGTGTCGTCCGTGCCGCAGGGGTCCTCGGTGACATAACCGGTGATGCGGCCCCAGCGGGCGCGGATCTCGGAGGGCCTGAGGTTCTCGGCGGGGGCGCCCATCGCGTCGCCCACGGCCAGCCCCAGCAGGGCGCCACGGGCCCGGGCGCGCGGACCGGTGGCGTCCCCGGGCGCGGGGAGCGAGGGCAAGCAGGCGATCGATGCCATGGACGGCCTCCTTGGGGGCGGCACCGCGCGGACCCCGTGCCGGGGAAACCCTTTGCGGATGTGTCCCCCGGGGGGCCTCGCACCGAGCCGGTCGAGGGGCCGGGTTCACCCGCTCGCGCACCCGGGAAGCAGGGGGCTCCGATGCGCACGCCACGGAGAAAGCGCAGGTTAGCCCAGCCTTTCCTTGCTGGCGGGGGGCACCGGATCGGCGTAGATTTCCTGTAGTCGAAAAGTAGAACTCGTCCAAAGTTAGCTTTGGCTAAGCTATCCCGGGGGGCCCGCATGGCCATCATCGAAACCACCGCCGCGCTGCACGAGGCGCACCGCGACAACCACACCCACCGCGATGTCAACGGCGGCTGGCTGCGGCCCGCCGTCTTCGGTGCGATGGACGGCCTGGTCTCCAACCTCGCGCTGATGACCGGTGTGGCCGGCGGTGCCGTGAGCCATCAGACGATCGTCCTCACCGGGCTCGCGGGCCTTGCCGCCGGCGCCTTCTCCATGGCGGCCGGCGAGTACACCTCGGTCGCCTCGCAGCGTGAACTCGTCGAGGCCGAACTCGACGTCGAACGGCGTGAGCTGCGCAAGCACCCGCAGGACGAGGAGGACGAGCTGGCCGCCCTCTATGTCTCCCGCGGGGTCGAGCCGCAGCTGGCCCGCGAGGTGGCCCGGCAGCTGTCCAAGGACCCCGAGCAGGCGCTGGAGATCCACGCCCGCGAGGAGCTGGGCATCGACCCGAGCGATCTGCCGTCGCCGCTGGTCGCGGCCGTGTCGTCCTTCGGCTCCTTCGCCCTGGGCGCCCTGCTGCCCGTACTGCCGTTCCTGCTCGGTGCGACCGCCCTGTGGCCCGCCCTGCTGCTCGCCCTCGTGGGGCTGTTCGCCTGCGGTGCCGTGGTGGCCAAGGTGACCGCGCGGACCTGGTGGTACAGCGGTCTGCGGCAGCTCGCGCTGGGCGGTGCCGCGGCCGGTGTGACGTACGTCCTGGGCAGCCTGTTCGGAACGGCCGTAGGATAAGCGTCCGGTACTTATGCGTTGGGCCGCATAAATAGCCGTTACTCGCTGGTTTCGACTGCGTGACCACCGGGCATGAGCCGTAAGCACTGTGGGCAATGACGCCCGCCGCACCCCCGCGGGGTGAGCCGACGACGCTCCCCCCGCCGCCTTCCGGGCCGCCGACGGACACCGATCCGACCGATCTCGTCCGCAGCGGTCCCCTCTTACACGTCCGCCGCCACCGCGCGGCACACAGCCGCCCCGTGCGGCGCCCTGCCGCCTCGCGCGGCACCCCCGCCGCCCTCGCGCGGCACCGGCCACGGACCCGTGGCGTCCACATGGTGGAACGGAGTATCCCGCTTCCCGAGAAACGCTCCATCATGTAACCTGCACGAAATTTTGCATCTCACGCAGAGGGCCAACGTCGTCCCTCGGCACCTGCCACATGCCTCATGACGACGACGGGAGAGCCGATGCGTACGCCGCGCCAGCCGTCCCAGCACTCCGCGAATGGCCAGAACTGGTCGTTCATGGATGCTCGCCCTGCTGCGCAGGGTATGTACGACCCCCGCAACGAACGCGACGCCTGTGGCGTCGGTTTCGTCGCCACCCTTACCGGCGAGGCGTCCCACACGCTGGTCGAGCAGGCACTCACCGTGCTGCGCAACCTGGAGCACCGCGGTGCCACCGGCTCCGAGCCCGACTCGGGCGACGGCGCGGGCATCCTCTGTCAGGTGCCGGACGCCTTCTTCCGTGAGGTGGCCGGATTCGACCTTCCCGCCGCCGGCTCCTACGCGGTAGGCGTCGCCTTCCTGCCGGAGGACGGCACCGCGGACGCCGTCTCGAAGATCGAGACGATCGCGGCCGAGGAGGGCCTGACGGTCCTCGGCTGGCGCGAGGTCCCGGTCGCCCCGGAGCTGCTCGGCGCCACCGCCCGCTCCACCATGCCGGCCTTCCGGCAGATCTTCGTGACCGACCAAGCCAGCGAGGGCATCGCGCTGGACCGCAAGGCCTTCGTGCTGCGCAAGCGCGCCGAGCGCGAGGCCGGTGTCTACTTCCCGTCGCTCTCCGCGCGCACGATCGTGTACAAGGGCATGCTGACCACCGGCCAGCTGGAGCCCTTCTTCCCCGACCTGTCCGACCGCCGCTTCGGCTCCGCGATCGCGCTCGTCCACTCGCGCTTCTCCACGAACACCTTCCCGTCGTGGCCGCTCGCGCACCCGTACCGCTTCGTCGCCCACAACGGTGAGATCAACACCGTCAAGGGCAACCGCAACTGGATGGTCGCCCGCGAGTCGCAGCTGGCCTCCGACCTGTTCGGCGACGGCGACCTCTCGCGCATCTTCCCGGTCTGCACCCCGGACGCCTCCGACTCCGCCTCCTTCGACGAGGTGCTGGAGCTGCTGCACCTGGGCGGCCGGTCGCTGCCGCACTCCGTGCTGATGATGATCCCGGAGGCGTGGGAGAACCACGACTCCATGGACCCCGCCCGGCGCGCCTTCTACGGCTTCCACTCCACGATGATGGAGCCCTGGGACGGCCCGGCCTGTGTCACCTTCACCGACGGCACCCAGGTCGGCGCCGTGCTCGACCGCAACGGTCTGCGCCCCGGCCGCTACTGGGTCACCGACGACGGCCTCGTCGTCCTCGGCTCCGAGGTCGGCGTCCTCGACATCGACCCGGCCAAGGTCGTCCGCAAGGGCCGCCTCCAGCCCGGCAAGATGTTCCTCGTCGACACCGCCGAGCACCGCATCATCGAGGACGACGAGATCAAGGCGGCCCTCGCCGCCGAGCAGCCGTACGCCGAGTGGCTGGAGACCGGCGAGATCGAGCTGAGCGACCTGCCCGAGCGCGAGCACATCGTGCACACCCACGCCTCGGTCACCCGCCGCCAGCAGACCTTCGGCTACACCGAGGAAGAGCTGCGCGTCATCCTCGCCCCGATGGCCCGCACCGGCGCCGAGCCGATCGGCTCCATGGGCACGGACTCGCCGATCGCGGCCCTGTCCGAGCGCCCGCGTCTGCTCTTCGACTACTTCACCCAGCTGTTCGCGCAGGTCACCAACCCGCCGCTGGACGCGATCCGCGAGGAACTGGTCACCTCGCTGCGCAGCTCGCTGGGCCCGGAGGGCAACCTGCTCGAGCCGACCGCCGCCTCCTGCCGGTCCGTCGTGCTGCCCTTCCCGGTCATCGACAACGACGAGCTGGCCAAGCTCATCCACATCAACGCCGACGGCGACATGCCCGGCTTCAAGGCCGCGACCCTGTCCGGTCTGTACCGGGTGAGCGGCGGCGGCGACTCCCTCGCCGCGCGGATCGAGGAGATCTGCGCCGAGGCCGACGCCGCCATCGAGAACGGCGCCCGGCTGATCGTCCTGTCCGACCGCCACTCCGACGCCGAGCACGCGCCGATCCCGTCGCTGCTGCTCACCGCGGCCGTCCACCACCACCTCATCCGCACCAAGCAGCGCACCCACGTGGGCCTGCTGGTCGAGGCCGGCGACGTCCGCGAGGTCCACCACGTCGCCCTGCTGATCGGCTACGGCGCCGCCGCCGTCAACCCGTACCTGGCCATGGAGTCGGTCGAGGACCTGCTGCGCGCGGGCACCTTCATCGACGGCATCGAGCCGGAGCAGGCCATCAAGAACCTGATCTACGCCCTCGGCAAGGGCGTGCTGAAGGTCATGTCGAAGATGGGCATCTCCACCGTCGCCTCCTACCGCGGCGCCCAGGTCTTCGAGGCCGTCGGCCTGGACGAGACCTTCGTGGAGAAGTACTTCAACGGCACCGCCACCAAGATCGGCGGCGTCGGCATCGACGTCATCGCCCAGGAGGTCGCCGCCCGGCACGCCAAGGCCTACCCGGCCTCCGGCATCGCCCCGGCGCACCGCGCGCTGGAGATCGGCGGCGAGTACCAGTGGCGCCGCGAGGGCGAGCCGCACCTGTTCGACCCGGAGACGGTCTTCCGCCTCCAGCACTCCACGCGCAGCGGCCGCTACGACATCTTCAAGAAGTACACGGAGCGCGTGAACGAGCAGTCCGAGCGGCTCATGACGCTCCGCGGGCTCTTCGGCTTCAAGTCCGACCGCGCGCCGATCCCCGTCGACGAGGTCGAGCCGGTCTCCGAGATCGTCAAGCGCTTCTCCACCGGCGCCATGTCGTACGGCTCCATCTCCAAGGAGGCGCACGAGACCCTCGCCATCGCCATGAACCAGCTGGGCGGCAAGTCCAACACCGGTGAGGGCGGCGAGGACCCGGAGCGCCTGTACGACCCGGCGCGCCGCTCGGCGATCAAGCAGGTCGCCTCCGGCCGCTTCGGCGTCACCTCCGAGTACCTGGTCAACGCGGACGACATCCAGATCAAGATGGCCCAGGGCGCCAAGCCCGGCGAGGGCGGCCAGCTGCCCGGCCACAAGGTCTACCCGTGGGTCGCCAAGACGCGTCACTCGACGCCGGGCGTCGGCCTGATCTCGCCGCCGCCGCACCACGACATCTACTCCATCGAGGACCTGGCCCAGCTGATCCACGACCTGAAGAACGCGAACCCGCAGGCGCGGATTCACGTGAAGCTGGTCTCCGAGGTCGGCGTCGGCACGGTCGCGGCCGGTGTGTCCAAGGCGCACGCGGACGTCGTCCTGATCTCCGGCCACGACGGCGGTACGGGCGCCTCGCCGCTCACCTCGCTGAAGCACGCCGGCGGTCCCTGGGAGCTGGGCCTCGCCGAGACCCAGCAGACCCTGCTGCTCAACGGCCTGCGCGACCGTATCGTCGTGCAGACCGACGGCCAGCTGAAGACCGGCCGTGACGTGGTCATCGCCGCGCTGCTCGGCGCCGAGGAGTTCGGTTTCGCGACCGCTCCGCTCGTCGTCTCCGGCTGCGTGATGATGCGCGTCTGCCACCTGGACACCTGCCCGGTCGGCATCGCCACCCAGAACCCGGTGCTGCGCGACCGCTTCGCCGGCAAGGCCGAGTACGTGGTGAACTTCTTCCAGTTCATCGCGCAGGAGGTCCGCGAGATCCTCGCCGAGCTGGGCTTCCGCTCCATCGAGGAGGCCGTCGGCCACGCCGAGGCGCTCGACGTCGCCCGTGCCGTCGACCACTGGAAGGCGCAGGGCCTGGACCTGGAGCCGCTGTTCCACGTGCCGTCGCTGCCCGAGGGCGCGGTGCGCCACCAGGTGGTCGAGCAGGACCACGGCCTGGAGAAGGCGCTGGACAACGAGCTGATCAAGCTCGCCGCCGACGCCCTCGCCGCCGGCGACGCCACCGAGGCCCAGCCGGTGCGCGCCCAGGTCGCCATCCGCAACATCAACCGCACGGTCGGCACCATGCTCGGCCACGAGGTGACGAAGAAGTTCGGCGGTGCGGGCCTGCCCGACGACACCATCGACATCACCTTCACCGGTTCGGCCGGCCAGTCCTTCGGCGCCTTCCTGCCGCGCGGTGTCACGCTGCGCCTGGAGGGCGACGCCAACGACTACGTCGGCAAGGGCCTCTCGGGCGGCCGTGTCATCGTCCGCCCGGACCGGGCCGCCGACCACCTCGCCGAGTACTCGGTCATCGCGGGCAACACCATCGGCTACGGCGCGACCGGCGGCGAGCTGTTCCTGCGCGGCCGCACCGGTGAGCGGTTCTGCGTGCGCAACTCCGGCGCGCTGGTCGTCTCCGAGGGCGTGGGCGACCACGGCTGCGAGTACATGACCGGTGGCCACGCGGTCGTCCTCGGCCCGACCGGCCGCAACTTCGCGGCGGGCATGTCCGGCGGTATCGCCTACGTCATCGACCTGGACCCGGACAACGTCAACGCCGGCAACGCCGACGCGGTCGAGGCGCTGGACGACACCGACAAGCAGTGGCTGCACGACGTGGTGCGCCGCCACGCCGAGGAGACCGGCTCGACGGTCGCCGAGAAGCTGCTCGCCGACTGGGACACGGCCGTGCAGCGGTTCAGCAAGATCATCCCCAGCACGTACAAGGCAGTGCTCGCCGCCAAGGACGCCGCCGAGCGAGCCGGTCTGTCCGAGACCGAGATCACCGAGAAGATGATGGAGGCGGCGATCAATGGCTGACCCGAAGGGCTTCCTGAACCACGGCCGTGAGGTCGCCAAGACCCGTCCCGTCGCCGAGCGCGTCAAGGACTGGAACGAGGTCTACGTCCCCGGCTCGCTGCTGCCGATCATCAGCAAGCAGGCCAGCCGGTGCATGGACTGCGGCATCCCGTTCTGCCACAACGGCTGTCCGCTGGGGAACCTGATCCCCGAGTGGAACGACTACGCCTACCGCGAGGACTGGGCGGCCGCCCAGGAGCGGCTGCACGCGACCAACAACTTCCCGGAGTTCACCGGTCGCCTCTGCCCCGCCCCCTGTGAGTCGGCGTGCGTGCTCGGTATCAACCAGCCGCCGGTCACCATCAAGAACGTCGAGGTCTCGATCATCGACAAGGCGTGGGAGACCGGGGACGTCGCCCCGCAGATCCCCGAGCGCCTGTCCGGCAAGACGGTCGCGGTCATCGGCTCGGGCCCGGCGGGTCTCGCCGCCGCCCAGCAGCTGACCCGGGCCGGCCACACGGTCGCCGTCTACGAGCGCGCGGACCGCATCGGAGGCCTCCTCCGCTACGGCATCCCCGAGTTCAAGATGGAGAAGCGGCACATCAACCGCCGTATCGAGCAGATGCGCGCGGAGGGCACCCGCTTCCGGACCGGGGTGGAGATCGGCCGCGACATCAACGCGCGCGACCTGAAGAAGCGGTACGACGCGATCGTGATCGCCGCCGGTGCCACGACCGCGCGTGACCTGCCGGTGCCGGGCCGCGAGCTCAAGGGCATCTACCAGGCGATGGAGTACCTGCCCCTGGCGAACAAGGTGCAGGAGGGCGACTACGTCACCGCGCCCATCTCGGCCGAGGGCAAGCACGTCGTCGTGATTGGCGGCGGTGACACCGGCGCGGACTGCGTGGGCACCGCCCACCGGCAGGGCGCGGCCTCCGTCACCCAGCTGGAGATCATGCCCCGCCCGAGCGAGGAGCGGAACCCGGCCAGCCAGCCGTGGCCCACCTTCCCGATGCTCTACAAGGTGACCAGCGCCCACGAGGAGGGCGGCGACCGCGTCTACTCGGTCTCCACCACCCACTTCGAGGGCGACGAGGACGGCAACGTCCAGTGGCTGCACCTCACCGAGGTGGAGTTCGTCGACGGCAAGCTGACCCCGAAGCCGGGCACCGAGCGCAAGATCCCCGCCCAGCTGGTCACCCTCGCCATGGGCTTCACCGGCACCGACCGGGAGAACGGCCTGGTGGACCAGTTTGGTCTAGACCTCGACGAGCGCGGTAACATCGCCCGCGACGCCGACTTCCAGACCAACGTGCCGGGTGTGTTCGTCGCCGGTGACGCCGGCCGCGGCCAGTCCCTGATCGTGTGGGCGATCGCGGAAGGCCGCTCGGCCGCCCGCGGAGTCGACCGCTACCTGACCGGTGCCAGCGACCTGCCGGCCCCGATCCGCCCGACGGACCGCGCCCTGGCGGTCTGACGGCACCCCTGAGACGTCCCGTACAACGGCGTGCGGAACACCGAACGGCGCCTGCCCAACTGTCCCCGACCGGACGCCTGGGCAGGCGTCGTCGCATGTCCGCACCCTCGCTCACCCGCTCGCCGGTCTGCCGAGCGCGGCGTCGAGGAACACCGCCCGGCACTCCTCGGGGGTGCCCCACGCCGAGCGCAGGGCGCGGGCCCGGGTCAGCCACAGGGACAGGTCGTACTCCGCCGTGTAGCCGATCGCGCCGTGCAGGTGCAGCGCCGTACGGGCCGTGGTGTACGCCGCCTCGCAGGCCGCCAGCTTGGCCGCGGCCACGTCCGCCGGGCGCAGCGACACCGCCGCGCCGAAGAGCAGGGGGCGGGCGAACTCCAGGGCGGTCCTGGCGTCCGCAAGCCGGTGCTTGACCGCCTGGAAGGAGCCCACGGGCACGCCGAACTGGGTGCGCCGGCGGACATGGGCGACGGTCCGGTCCAGCAGCGCGAGTCCGGTGCCGAGGGCTTGGCCGGTGGTGGCCAGCCGGGCCCAGACCAGGGCATCGGGGTGGGGCGGCCCGGCGGTGAGCAGCTCCCCGTCCGGGGCCAGCGGGGTGTGCCGGCGGGCCGGGTCGAGGCTGCGGCGGACCGGCCCTGCGGTGGTGGACAGCCGCAGCCCCTCGGGGGTGGGCAGCAGCCGGAGCGTGGCCGCGTCGCCGTCCAGCGCATATCCGCCGGGCGCTGCCACCGTCGCCATCTCCGTCCCTGCCGCGAGCCCGGGCAGGAACCGCCCGGCCGTGCCGGGACCGGCCAGGAGCACGGCCGCCGCGACCGTCTCCGCCAGCGGGCCCGGGACCGCGTGCCGCCCCAGCTCCGTGAAGGCGACCGCCAGGTCCACCGGACGCCGGCCCAGACCGCCGTACCCCTCCGGCACCGCGAGAGCGAACACCCCCGCCTCGGCGAGCCGCGCCCACAGCGCACGCCCGCGCCCCCGGTCGCCGCGGCTCCAGTCGCGGATCACCGCCGGGGTGTCCGCGGCCGTCAGCATCCGGTCCAGGGTGGCCGCGAAGGCGCGCTGCTCGGGGTCCAGGAGGAAGCGCATCAGCGGCGTCCCTTCGGCAGGCCGAGCAGCCGCTCGGCGATGATGTCGCGCTGGATCTCGTTCGTGCCCGCGTAGATGGGCCCGGCGAGCGCGAAGACATAGCCCTCCGCCCAGGCCGTGTCCGCGAACTCGCCCTCCCCGTCCAGCAGATCGAGCGCCGTCTCGTGCAGCGCGAGGTCCAGCTCGGACCAGAACACCTTGTTCATGCTGGACTCCGGGCCGAGCCGGGCGCCGTCCAGGAAGCGGCAGGCGGCCGCGTAGGTGAACAGCTGGTAGGCGCGGGCGCCGACCAGGGCGTCGGTCACCCGCTGCCGCAGGTGCTCCGGGCGGCCGCGCGCCCGCCAGAGGCCGAGCAGCCGGTCGGCCGCGGCCAGATATCGGCCCGGGGAGCGCAGGGTGAGCCCGCGTTCGTTGCCCGCGGTGGACATCGCGATCCGCCAGCCCTCGCCGGGCTCGCCGATCACGTCCTCGTCCGGCACGAACACCTCGTCCAGGAACAGCTCGGCGAAGGCCGGCTTGCCGTCGAGACGGGCGACCGGGCGGACGGTGACACCGGGGGAGCGCAGGTCGAACATCAGATAGGTCAGCCCCTGGTGCGGCTTGCCGGCCCGCGGCTCGCTGCGGAACAGGCCGAAGGCCCGGTCGGCGAAGGCCGCCCGCGACGACCAGGTCTTCTGCCCGCTGAGCAGCCAGCCGCCCGCCGTCCGTACGGCCCTCGAGCTGAGCGCGGCCAGATCCGAGCCGGCCCCGGGCTCCGACCAGGCCTGGGCCCAGACGACCTCGCCGGTGGCCATCGGCGGCAGCACCCGCGTGCGCTGCTCCTCGGTGCCGTGGTCGAAGAGGGTCGGCGCGAGCAGGCTGACGCCGTTCTGGCCGACCCGGCCCGGCGCGCCCGCCGCCCAGTACTCCTCCTCGAAGACCAGCCAGCGCAGCAGCCCGGCGTCCCGCCCGCCGTACCGCTCCGGCCATGACACCACCGACCAGCGGTCCGCGGCCAGTTCGGCCTCCCAGGCGCGATGGGCGGCGAAACCCTCCGCCGTCTCCAGGGACGGCAGCGGGGTGCGCGGCACATGGGCGGCCAGCCAGGCCCGCGCCTCGGCACGGAACTCCTCGTCGGCCTTCGAGTGGGTCAGGTCCACGGCCCCCGTCACCGTCCTTCCCTAACAAGTGTTTGGTAGGTTAGCGTGACCCTATGACAGGCGTCGAGAGCCCGGCCTATGTGCCCGGGCACGGACTGCTGAAGGGCCGCACCGCCGTCATCACCGCCGCGGCCGGCACCGGCATCGGCGGGGCGACCGCGCGCCGCTTCCTGGAAGAGGGCGCGCGGGTGCTGATCAGCGACGCCCATGCGCGCCGGCTGAAGGAACAGGAGGCGGAACTGGGCCGCCGCTTCCCCGGCGCGGTCACCGCCGTGCCCTGCGACGTCACCGACGAGGCCCAGGTGCACACGCTGTTCGACACGGCCGTGGCCCGGCACGGCCGGCTGGACATCGTCGTCAACAACGCCGGACTCGGCGGCACTTCGGCCCTCGCCGACATGACCGACGAACAGTGGAACCGGGTCCTGGACGTGACCCTGGGCGGCACCTTCCGCTGCACCCGCGCCGCCCTGCGCGCCATGCGGGAGAGCGGCGGCGGGGTCATCGTCAACAACGCCTCCGTCGTCGGCTGGCGCGCCCAGGCCGGGCAGGCCCACTACGCCGCCGCCAAGGCCGGGGTGATGGCCCTGACCCGGTGCGCGGCCGTCGAGGCCGCCGCCTACGGGGTGCGGGTCAACGCGGTCGCGCCCAGCCTCGCCCTGCACCCGCACCTGGTGAAGGTCACCACCGCCGAACTCCTCGAGGAACTGACCGAGCGTGAGGCCTTCGGCCGGTACGCCGAGCCCTGGGAGGTGGCCAACGTGATCGTCTTCCTCGCCTCCGGCTACTCCTCGTACATGACCGGCGAGGTCGTCGCCGTCAGCAGCCAGCACCCCTAGGACCACAATGGGTGCGTGTCGACCAAGAAGAAGCCCCAGGTGACCGCGGCCGCGGCCCGGCGCGGCGAACTCCTCAGCACCGCCGCCGAGGTCTTCGCCGAGCATGGCTACAACGCCACCACCGTCCGCAAGATCGCCGACCATGCCGGGATGCTCGCGGGCAGCCTCTACTACCACTTCGACTCCAAGGAGTCGATGCTCGAGGAGATCCTCCGGACCTTCCTGGACGAGCTGTGGGACGGCTACGACACCGTCCTCGCCTCCGGCCTCGGCCCCCGGCAGACGCTGGAGGCTCTGGTCACCGAGTCCTTCCGGGAGATCGACCGGCACCGCGCCGCCGTCGCGATCTACCAGAAGGAGAGCCGACAGCTCGTCGCCCAGGACCGGTTCGCCTTCCTCGCCGAGTCCCAGCGCCGGTTCGAGAAGGCCTGGCTGTCCACGCTCGAACGCGGGGTCGCCGAACGGGTCTTCCGCGCCGACCTGGACGTCCGGCTCACCTACCGGTTCGTGCGCGACACCGTCTGGGTCGCCGCCTCCTGGTACCGGCCCGGCGGACAGCACAGCCCCGAGGAGATCGCCCGCCAGTATCTGTCGATGGTGCTGGACGGGATCGCCGTACGCGAATGACACGGGTGGCAACACCCCTTCCTGCTGCGGGAGTCAGCATGGCCGAGGCCTATATCGTCGAAGCGGTCCGCACACCGGTGGGGCGGCGCGGGGGAGGGCTCAGCGAGGCCCACCCGGCCGACCTGGGCGGGCATGTCCTCACGGCGCTGATGGAGCGGACCGGGATCGACCCGGCCGCCGTCGAGGACGTCGTCTTCGGCTGCCTGGACGCGGTGGGCCCGCAGGCCGGGGACATCGCCCGCACCTGCTGGCTGGCCGCGGGGCTGCCCGAGGAGGTGCCGGGCGTCACCGTCGACCGGCAGTGCGGATCCTCCCAGCAGGCCGTGCACTTCGCCGCGCAGGCCGTGCTCTCCGGCACCCAGGACCTGGTGGTCGCCGGCGGGGTGCAGAACATGTCCCGGATACCCATCGCCTTCGCCTCCCGCCAGGCCGCCGTTCCGCTCGGCCTGACCGACGGCCCCTTCCTCGGCAGCACCGGCTGGCGTGCCCGGTACGGCGACCAGCCCGTCAACCAGTTCGCCGGCGCCGAGATGATCGCCGCGCAGTGGGGCATCAGCCGCGCGGACCAGGAGGAGTTCGCCCTGCGCTCGCACCGGCGGGCGCTGCGGGCCCTCGACACCGGCCGCTTCGACCGCGAGACCGTCCCCTACGGCAGGGTCGCGGTGGACGAGGGGCCGCGCCGGGACACCTCCCTGGAGAAGATGGCCGCGCTGAAGCCCGTCCTCGACGGCGGCACCATCACCGCCGCCTGCTCCTCCCAGGTCTCCGACGGTGCGGCCGCCCTGCTGCTCGCCTCGGAGCGGGCCGTCCGCGCGCACGGCCTGCGCCCCCGCGCCCGCGTCCACCACCTCTCCGTCCGCGGCGAGGACCCCATCCGGATGCTGTCCGCGCCCATCCCGGCCACCGCGCACGCCCTGCGGAAGACCGGCCTGACCATCGACGCGATCGACCTGGTCGAGATCAACGAGGCCTTCGCGCCGGTCGTCCTGGCCTGGCTGAAGGAGACCGGCGCCGACCCCGACCGGGTCAACGTCAACGGCGGCGCGATCGCCCTCGGCCACCCCCTCGGCGCGACCGGCGCCCGCCTGATGACCACCCTCCTGCACGAACTGGAACGCACCGGCGGCCGCTACGGCCTCCAGACGATGTGCGAGGGCGGGGGACAGGCGAACGTGACGATCATCGAGCGTCTGTGAGCCGGAGGGCGGTCGCCGGGCGGGCTCTGAGGTGGGCGGCGGTCACTGGACCTCTCCGAGCCCGCCCACATGCTTCAGCACCTCCTCCGCTTCCGTCATGATCCGTTCCACCAGTTCCGCGCACGACGGGAGGTCGTCGATCACCCCGGCGACCTGCCCGGCCGCCATCACCCCGAGGTCCGTACGGCCGTCCACCATCGCGGACTTCAGCAGCATCGGGGTGTTCGCGGCGAGCAGCAGCTGGCTCCAGGACAGCTCCTTGCCGTGGCGGAGGGCGAGGCCGTCGCGGACGAGTTGCCGCCAGGTCAGCCCCGACAGCCGCCGGAAGCCGGCCGCCCGCCGCACCGCGTGCGCGAAGGTCCGTATCCGGCCCGACCGCTCCAGCGCGTCCACGAGATCCGAGCGCAGCATCCGGTGCGGCAGGCCGTCCACCGCCCGGGTGACCGTGACGTCCCGGACCGTCGCCGCCAGATACCGGGCCCGCACCGGCTCCGGCACCGTCGAGTCGGAGGTGAGCAGGAACCGGGTGCCCATCGCCACCCCGGCCGCCCCGTACGCCAGCGCCGCGACCAGGCCCCGCCCGTCGAAGAAGCCGCCCGCCGCCACCACCGGTATCCGCACCGCGTCCACCACCTGCGGCAACAGCACGGTCGTCGCCACCTCGCCGGTATGCCCGCCGCCCTCGCCGCCCTGCACGATCACCGCGTCCGCACCCCACGCGGCCACCTTCTCCGCGTGCCGTTGCGCCCCGACGGACGGGATGACCACGACCCCGGCCTCCTTCAGCGCGGCGATCAGCTCACGCGAGGGCGCGAGGGCGAAGGAGGCCACCCGGACGCCCTCCGCCAGCATGATCTCCACGCGGTCCGCCGCGTCGCCCGCGTCGGCCCGCAGGTTCACCCCGAACGGGGCGTCGGTACGGGACCGCACCTCCCGTATCGCCTCGCGTAACCGGTCCGGTGTCATCGTCGCGGACGCCAGGATGCCGAGCGCGCCCGCGTTCGCCGCCGCCGAGACCAGCCGGGGGCCGGCCACCCAGCCCATGCCGGTCTGCACCACCGGATGCCGGACCCCGACCAGCCGGGTCAGTGCCGTGTCCATCAGGCCGGAACCTCCCTGGCCCGGGTGTTGCCGGGATCGATCACCTCGCGGATCAGGCGCAGTTCGGCGGCGGTCGGCTCACGGGTCTGCGGCACCCCGTCCGGGATCACCAGCTCGAACCCGGTCGCCTCCCGGACCTGGTCCACCGTCACGCCCGGATGCACCGAGACCAGCCGCATGGTGCGGTCCGGCGTGGCGAAGTCGAAGACGCCGAGGTCGGAGACGACCCGTGGGATGCGGTGGTAGGGCGCACCGGCCGCCCGGTCGTACCCCACCCCGCACACCATGTCGACCTTCTCGACGAAGACCCGCCGGGAATGCTTCGGGATCCAGTAACTCGTCGGGTGGTTGAGTGTGTTGACCGGCGCCCCGCGCACCCCGAGCAGCTGCCGGGCCGGCCGCGCCCAGTCGCCGATGCAGGAGATGTTCTGGTTGCCGTACCGGTCGATCTGGCTCGCGCCCATCATCACGTGCCGCCGGCCCCCGGTGACCAGTTCCAGATGTCTGCGGTACGGCAGCCAGCCCTCGACGGTGCCGTCCGGGCCCACGAGCTGCGCCTCCCCGTCGGTCAGCAGCAGATCCGGCGCGAAGGTCCGTCTGGCGAGCCGGGCGCCGACGGACGGGACCAGGCCCATCGGGCTCGCCAGGATCTCGCCCGCGCCCCGCCAGGCCTCGGCGCAGGCGATGACGCAGTACTCGGCACAGGAGACGAGCCCGCGTCCGGCGGCTGCGGCTTCGCTCATGACCCCTCCTCGACGGCCGCCCGGTAGGCGCGCTCGTCCCCGGCCAGATAACGCGCCGCGAACCGGGGCCAGTCAGTCGTCGCGTACCGCTTCTGGAACGCCTCGTCCCGGCCGTAGTCCGGGGCGCAGGAGGTGAAGTGGGCGCCGCCCGGGGCCTCCACCACCCCGGTCACCACATGCCGCCCCACCAGCAGGGTCTGCGGGGCTGCCGCCTTGGCCAGCTCGGCCGTGTCGACGATCCGCTCGCAGGACACATAGGCGCGGTCCGCCGCGGCGCAGAACAGGTCGTCGAAGTACGGGTCCGGGCCCAGATACTGGCCGTTGCCCTGCCGGTCGGCGCGGTTGAGGTGCACCAGGGCGGCGTCCAGGCGCAGGGCGGGCATGGCGACGAACGTCTCCCCGTCCTCGTACGGCGACGTGACCGTCCTCAGGCCCGGATTGACCCGCATCACGTCCGAGCCGAGACCCGCCCGGACCGGCAGGAACGGCAGCCGGTTCGCGGCCGCGCGCAGCCCCCATAGGAACATCGCCTCGTCGATCTCCGTCAGTTCGAAGGCACCCCGCTCACGGGCCGATCGGTAGTGCGGCTCCAGCGGGATCGAGTCGAGGGTGACAAAGGCGGTGACCAGCCTGCGGATCCGGCCGGCGGCGGCCAGCATCCCGACGTCCGGACCGCCGTACGACACGACCGTGAGGTCGCTGATCCCCGTCCGCAGCAGCGCCCTGACCAGGGCCATCGGCTTACGCCGGGAGCCCCAGCCGCCGATGCCGAGCGTCATGCCGCTCGCCAGCCGGCCGGCCACCTCCTCGGCGGTCATCGTCTTGTCGGCCATCTACGCACCCTCCTTCCCGAACGTGTCGCGGACCCGGTCGGCCAGGCCGCTGAGGTTGGCCTCGAAGGTGAAGCCCTGCTCGAAGCGGTAACTGCGGCGCACATCGACCGGATCGATGCCGTTGATCGCGGCCTTGGCCATCCGCAGCAGCCGCCCGTCCTTGGCGGCGATCTCCCGGGCCAGCTCCAGGGCCGCCGCCCGCAGCCCCGCACGCGGCACCACCCGCCACACCGAGCCGTGCCGGTGCAGCTCGGCGGCGCTCGCCGTACGCCCGGTGTAGTACAGGGCGCGCATCAGGTGCTGCGGGACCAGCCGGGCGAGATGGGTGGCGGCGCCCAGCGCGCCCCGGTCCAGCTCGGGCAGCCCGAAGACGGCGTCCTCGCTGGCCACGATCGCGTCCGCGTTGCCCACCAGCCCTATCCCGCCGCCCAGGCAGAAGCCGTGCACCGCCGCCACGACGGGGGTCTCGCACTCGTACACCGCCGCGAAGGCGTCCGCGCAGCCGTGGTTGGCGCCGATCAGCGCCCGCTGCCCGGCCGCCTGTATCTCCTTGATGTCCACGCCCGCGTTGAACCCGCGGCCCTCCGCGGCCAGGACCACGCACCGGACCCCCGGATCGCGGCCCGCCGTGCGCACGGCCGCGGCCAGCGCGGACCAGCCGGCCACCGGCAGTGCGTTCACCGGCGGGAAGTCGACCGTGACGAGCGAAATCCCCTTTTCCGGGGACGAGAGGGAGACACCCATGCACGCATCAGCTACCTTCGCACTCAACGCCTTTCCACCAAACATTTGTTAGGTGTGCGGCTTCGAAGCTAGCAGTCGGCGCGGACCAGCGGGAGGGCCTGTGGAAAACCCGGCGGCGCACCCTGTGGACAACTCGCTGCACGGCAGAACCGTCGTGGTCACCGGCGGCACCCGGGGCGTCGGCGCCGGGATCGCCCGGGCCTGCGTCGCGGCCGGTGCCCAGGTTTTGGCCTGCGCCCGCAGACCGCCCGAACACCCCCTGGCCGGAGTCGAGTTCGCCCCGCTCGACCTGCGCGACCCGGCCGCCGTCCGGGCCTTCTTCGGCGCGCTGCCCCGCCTCGACGTCCTCGTCAACAACGCGGGCGGCACGCCGTACCGGCGGCTCGTGGACGCCGAAGCCGAACGGCACGCGAAGGTCATCGAGCTGAACCTCGTCACCCCGCTGACCGCGTCCCTCGCCGCCTACGAGCACCTGCGGCGCAGCCGGGGCTCGGTGGTGATGGTCGGCAGCGTCAGCGGCACGCGTCCCTCGCCCGGGTCGGCCGCCTACGGCGCGGCCAAGGCGGGCCTGGCCGGTCTCGCCGCCTCCATGGCGGTGGAGTGGGCGCCGGAGGTCCGGGTCAACACGCTGGTGGTCGGCATGGTCCGCACCGAGCTGTCCCCGCTGCACTACGGCGGCCCCGACGGCATCGCCGCCGTCTCCCGCACCGTCCCGCTGGGCCGCCTGGCCACCCCCGCCGACGTCGGCGCCGCCGCCGTCTTCCTCGCCTCCGGCGCGGCCGCCTACATCAGCGGGGCGAGCCTCGAGGTGCACGGAGGCGGGGAACGGCCCGCCTTCCTGACCGCCGCGCCCGTCAACCTCCCACCAGGAGAACCGACATGAACGGAATCTGCGCCGGCCGGGTCGTCGTCGTCACCGGTGCCGGACGCGGGCTCGGCCGGGCCCACGCCCTCGCCTTCGCGGCCGAGGGCGCCCGCGTCGTCGTCAACGACCTGGGCGTCGCACTCGACGGCGCACCGGACGGCGCGCCCGGCGCGGCGAACCCCGCCGAGGGCGTCGCCGCGGAGATCCGGGCCGCGGGCGGCGAGGCGGTCGCGCACGCCGGCGACATCGCCACCACCGAGGGCGCCGCCTCCCTGGTCCGGACCGCCCTGGAGAGCTACGGACGGCTCGACACCCTCGTCAACAACGCGGGCTTCCTGCGCGACCGCATGCTGGTCAACCTGGACGAGGACGACTGGGACGCGGTGATCCGTGTCCACCTCAAGGGCCACTTCCTGCCGCTGCGGCACGCCGCAGCGCACTGGCGGGCCGAGGCCAGGGCCGGGCGGAGCGCGCAGGCCCGGATCGTCAACACCAGCAGCGGGGCGGGCCTGCTGGGCTCGGTCGGACAGGGCAACTACAGTGCCGCCAAGGCCGGGATCATCGGCCTGACCCTGGTCGCCGCGGCCGAACTGGCCCGCTACGGCGTCCAGGTCAACGCCGTCGCCCCCGCCGCCCGCACCCGGATGACGGAACGTGCCTTCGCCGCGGCCATGGCGGCCCCGGCGGCCGGGTTCGACGCCATGGCGCCGGAGAACGTCTCCCCGCTCGTCGTCTGGCTCGGCTCCGCCGCCAGCGACGGCGTGACCGGCCGGGTCTTCGAGGCGGAGGGCGGCCGCATCACCGTCATGGAGGGCTGGCGCCCCGGCCCGACCGCCGAGAAGGCGGCCCGCTGGACACCGGCCGAGGCCGGGCAGGAAGCACGCCGGCTGCTGGCCGCGGCCTACCCTCCGGCCCCCGCCTACGGAGCGCACCCCCAGCTGCCGAGACCGCACCCCTAGGTGTCGCACTCCAGCACCGTCCGGCACAACCCGCACCGCGCGCGGACCCGCCCCCGCACCGGCACCCTGATCCGCTGGTGGCAGGTCGGACAGGGGAAGGAGACGCGCAGCTCACCGGAGGGGCCGGGGGCGAAGGCGTACGAGGTCCCGGACGCGCCCGGCGCCATCGGCACCGCATGCCGCCGGTCATGGGCGTACCGGCGGCGCCCCGCCCAGCCGGCGCCGGTCAGCGGCGGCTGCTGCCCGTCCCGGCGGGCCAGGGTCAGCCCCTTGGTGTAGGCGGTGTAGGCCTGCGGGCTGGTGAACCACACGGACGGGTCCTCGCCGAAGAGCAGCGCCCGCTTGGCCAGCACGTAGCCGAACTCCTCGGGGGTGAGATAGCCGAGTTTCTGGGAGGTGACGGCGTCCTCCCGGTAGGCGTCCAGGAGCAGCCAGCCCGCCCCCAGGTAGGCCGTCACCGTGTCGGTGAGGATCTCGTTCTCGGCCGTGGTCGGGAAGGCGAGGTCCAGCCGGTGCAGATAGACGTGCGCCACCTCGTGGGCGAGCGCGGCGCCGATGTCCCGGCGGTGCGTGCGGAACCGGTCGTTGAGCTCCACGAAGTACTCGGGCCCCGCCGCCAGTTCCACGTGCGCCGCGTGGGTCATCTCCCGGAAGCCGACGACCAGCCGCGCGTCCGGCAGCCGGAAGTGCCGCACGATCTCGTGGGCCACCCGCTGCGCGCCCACATGCAGGTCGTCGGTGTCGCAGAAGGCCACATCGGCGGGGACCACGCTGGCCGAGAAGGTCTGCACGGCGGTGGGGGACAGGCGCCGGTACAGCGCGGTGATCGCGGCCCGCACCGTCTCCAGATGCGGGTAGCCGTGCTCGACCGGTCCGCCGTTCGCCACCTGCGCACCCCCAAAGACGCCGGAGCCCTCCTCCACTGTAGGCGCCGCGGACCGCCGGTCACACGGGCAGCAGCCGGGGAGCCGGCCGGTCCGGGGCCGCGTCCTGGAGCTCCAGCAGCCACACGTCGTTCGCGCCCTCCCGGAGCACCGGCCCGGGCACGTACAGGGTCCGCTGCGGACCCACCGACCAGTAGCGGCCCAGCCCGAACCCGTTGACCCACGCGAAGCCACGGGTCAGGCCGGGCAGCTCCAGCCGTGCGTCCCCGGCCCCGCGGACCACGGCCGTCCCCCGGTACAACCCCGGCCCGCCCCGCCCGGGCGGCGCACCGAACGGCACCGCGTCCACACCACCGCCGAAGGCGTCCAGATCGAGGCCACGCGCGCGTACCCCGTGCAGATACTGCCGCTCGTGCAGGATGCCGCCGGTGACGCCCTTCGCCTCGCCGAACCGCGGCCCGTAGTTCACCCGGCCCAGGGACTCCACCCACAGCTCCACGCGCGCGGGACCCGCCACGGGCTCTGGCAGCCGCGGCTCCTCCTCGGTGAGCACCCCGGCCCGCTCGCCGTCGACGTACACCACCGCCAGGTCCCGCAGCCCGCGCACGGTCAGCGGGTACGGCCGGCGCGGTCCGGGCACGTCCACCGTGTAGCGCACGAGCCCCCGGGTGACCCGCAGTTCCTCGAAGGAGGGCGGCAGCGCGGCGGTCACCTCCTCGCCGCCCAGCGTGTCCAGGACGTCGCCCAGGGCCGCCCAGGAGACCACCGCCACCTCGGCCGGAGAGCCCAGCACCGGCGGCCGCGGCGGCAGGGCGGGCAGCGGCCCGGGCGCGTACTCGGCCAGCACCTCGCGCAGCCGCCAGAACTTCTCCGTCGGGCGGCCGTACTCGTCGACGGGGGCGTCGTAGTCGTACGACGTCACGTCCGGCCCGAGCGGGCCCTCGTGCAGCGGGCCGCCCCGGTTGGCGCCCGCCCAGCCGCCGAAGCTGGTCCCGCCGTGCGCCATGTACAGGTTCACCGACGCCCCGCACGCCAGGATCTCCCGCAGCGTCGCGGCGGCCTCGCCCGGGTCGCGTACGACCGGCTCCCCGGCCCAGTGGCAGAACCAGCCGCACCAGAACTCCATGCACATCAGCGGGCCCTGCGGGCGGTGGCGGCGCAGCGCCTCGAAGGCCACGCGCGCGTGGGAGCCGAAGTTCACCGTCGCGAGCACCCCGGGCAGCGAGCCGCCGGTCAGCATGTGGTCCTCGGGACCGTCCGAGGTGCACAGCGGAACCGTCACCCCCTCGGCCCGCAGCAGCGCGGCCAGCTCCCGGAGATGGCCGGTGTCGCTGCCGTAGCTGCCGTACTCGTTCTCCACCTGGACCAGCAGCACCGGGCCGCCGCGGTCGGTCTGCCGGGACACGATGTCCGGCAGCAGACGGCGGAACCAGTCGCGCACCGGCGCCATATAGCGCTCGTCGCGCGTACGCGCGCGCGTGCCCGGCTCGCCCGTCACCCACACCGGCACCCCGCCGTTCTCCCACTCCGCGCAGATGTACGGCCCCGGCCGCACCACCGCCCACAGGCCCGCCTCCGCGACCGCGTCCAGAAAGCGGCCGACCGCCGCGACGTCCCGGTACTCGCCCGGGGCCGGTGCGTGCAGGTTCCAGGGGACATACGTCTCCACGCAGTTCAGGCCCATGGCACGCAGCATCGCCAGCCGGTGCCGCCACAGCCGCTCGTGCACCCGGAAGTAGTGCAGCGCCCCGGACAGCAGCCGCACCGGCCGCCCGTCCAGCAGGAACTCCGACTCCCCGACCGTGAACTCGCCCATGCCTCCCAGCCTCACCCCTTCCGGTGATCGCCGCCATGGACGAAGATCGGCGCTGCTTGGACAGAAGTCCGCTGCCGCCGAGGCCGCGAGGAGCGCCGATGTACCAGACCTGGATGCGGTTCTTCAGCCCCGGCCCCGCCCACCACCGGCTCGGCCTGGTCTGCCTCGGCGTGGGCCTCCAGCACGGTGCGCTGCCCACCGTCGGCCCGCGCACCCTCGACCACCACGTGGCCGTGGTGATCAGCACGGGCGGCGGCTGGTACCGGGCCGCGGACGGCCGCCGTACGACCGTCACGGCGCCCGCGCTGCTCTGGCTCACCCCCGGCGTGCCGCACCACTACGCGCCCGACGCGGACACCGGCTGGGACGAGGGCTTCGTCGACTTCGCCGGCCCCGCCACACCCTCGTACACCGAACTCGGCTACATCGAACCCGACCGGCCCGTCGTCCCCCTCTCCGACGCCGCCGCGCCCCGCGCGGTCATCGCCCGCATCGCCCGCGCCGCCCGCCGCGGCAACCCCCTGCTGGAGGTGGAGACCGGCGCCGCCGTGCACGAGCTGCTGGTGGCCCTGCGCCGCGCCCGCGCCGATCTCGCCCCGGACGGCGACCAGGTGCTCCAGGCGCTGGCCCGGGACGCCTGCACGACGATGAGCGTCGCCGACCACGCCGCCCGGCACGGGATGACCGCCGCCGAGCTGCGCAGCGCCGTCCGCCGGGCCGCCGGATGCACCCCCAAGGACTATCTCCTCGGCATCCGCCTGGGCCGCGCCAAGGAACTCCTGGCCGCCACGGAGCTGTCCGTCGCCGCCGTGGCGCGCCGGGTCGGTTACGACGACCCCGCCTACTTCTCGCGGCTCTTCACCCGCCGCGTCGGCCTCGCCCCGGTCCGCTTCCGGGCCCAGCAGGGCCGTGCCGTCCCGGGCGGCTGGAGCGACCGGGTCCCCGAGCCCGGCCAGCCCCCGATGATCCAGTCCCCGGACACCCCGTAGGCCGACCGCCGCCGAGCACATAGGGTTGACACCCATGACCACCAGCAACACCGGCACCAGTGCCGTGGACCCCGAGGTCCGCCAGGAACTGGAGCGGCTGCGCGACAGCATCGACAACATCGACGCGGCCGTCGTCCATATGCTCGCCGAGCGCTTCAAGTGCACCCAGCAGGTCGGCCGGCTCAAGGCCGTGCACCAGCTGCCGCCCGCCGACCCGGCCCGCGAGGCCCGCCAGATCGAGCGGCTGCGCCGCCTCGCCGAGAGCGCCAAGCTCGATCCGGCGTTCGCCGAGAAGTTCCTGAACTTCATCATCGCCGAGGTGATCCGGCACCACGAGAGCATCGCCGAGGACACCGTCAACGGACAGTCCGCACAGCACTGACACCGAAAAGGCGGGGCGTCAAGGGGGCGGCGGGCGCACGCGCCGGGCGCCCCGGTGCACCGGACATAAGCCGTGTACCGACCCGCCCCTGTGCGGTGTCGGTCCCATCGGGCAGCATGGCGTGCATGTCCGTACTCACGCGCGACGAAGCGCAAGCCCGAGCACAGCTCCTCGACGTCCACCGGTACACGGTCGAACTGGACCTCACCACCGGGGACGAGACCTTCCTCTCCCGCACAGTGATCCGGTTCGCCGCGCTGGCCGAGGGAGACACGTTCGTCGAGCTGAAGCCCGCGGAACTGCGCGCCGTCACGCTCGACGGGCAGCCCCTCGACCCGGAGTCGCTGCACGCGGACCGGCTGCCCCTGAAGAACCTCACCGCCGGCGAGCACGAGCTGCACGTCGATGCGGTCATGCGCTACTCCCGCACCGGCGAGGGCATGCACCGCTTCACCGACCCCAGCGACGGCGAGACCTACGTCTACTCGCAGCTGTTCATGGACGACGTCCAGCGCGTCTTCGCCGCCTTCGACCAGCCCGACCTGAAGGCCGTCTTCGAGGTGTCCGTCACGGCGCCCGAGGGCTGGACCGTCCTCGCCAACAGCGTCACCGAGCACCAGGGCGACGGCCGCTGGCAGGCCGCGCCCACCCCGCCGGTCTCCACCTACCTGGTCGCCGTCGCCGCCGGCCCCTGGCACTCGGTGCGCACCGAACACCGCGGGCTGCCCTTCGGCCTGCACTGCCGCCGCTCCCTCGCCCCCTACCTGGACGCCGACGCCGAGGAGATCCTCGACATCACGCGCGCGTGCTTCGACCGCTACCACGAGAAGTTCGAGGAGCCCTACCCCTTCGACTCCTACGACCAGGCGTTCGTCCCCGAGTTCAACGCGGGCGCCATGGAGAACCCGGGCCTGGTCACCTTCCGCGACGAGTTCGTCTACCGCTCCGCCGTCACCGAGACCGAGCGGCAGATCCGCGCCATGGTCGTCGCGCACGAGATGGCCCACATGTGGTTCGGCGACCTCGTCACCCTCCGGTGGTGGGACGACGTCTGGCTGAACGAGTCCTTCGCCGAGTACATGGGCTACCAGACCACCGCCGAGGCCACCCGCTTCACCGGCCCCTGGACCGAGTTCGCCGTCACCCGCAAGTCCTGGGGCTACGACGCCGACCAGCGGCCCACCACCCACCCGGTCGCCCCCGAGAACGTCGAGGACACCGCCTCGGCGCTGCTCAACTTCGACGGCATCTCCTACGCCAAGGGCGCCTCCGCGCTGCGCCAGCTGGCCGCCTGGCTCGGCGAGAAGGACTTCCTCGCCGGCATCAACACCCACTTCGCCCGGCACAAGTTCGGCAACGCCAGCCTCGCCGACTTCATCGACTCCCTCGCCTCGGCCACCGACCGCGACGTGCACGCCTGGGCCGACAGCTGGCTGCGCACCACCGGCGTCGACACGCTCACCCCGGTGATCGCCTCCACCGAGGGCAGCTGCACGCTGACCGTCGACCGCGCGGGCAGCCGCCCGCACCGCATCACCGCCGGCCTGTACGACCACGACCTCGCCGACGAGGGCCGGCTGGTGCTGCGCGAGCGCCTCGACCTGGACGTGCCGTCGGCCGACCCGCACCCCATCGGCAAGCGCCCCGCCCTGCTCCTGCTCAACGACGGCGACCTCACCTACGCCAAGATCCGCTTCGACGCCGGCTCCTTCGAGACGGTCCGCACCGCCCTGTCCGCCCTGCCCGACCCGCTCAGCCGCGCGCTCGTCTGGAACGCCCTGCGGGACGCCGTCCGCGACGGTGAACTCCCGCCCGCCGTCTACCTGGAGACGGCCCGCGCCCACCTTCCGCGCGAGACCGACCTGGCCGTCGTCGAGGGCGCCCTGGCCTTCGCCTCGGGCCAGATCGCCGACCAGTACCTGCGTCCCGAGGACCGCCCGGCCGCCCTGGCCACCCTCACCTCCCTCGCCCGCGACCTGCTGCGCCGCACCGAGGACGGCGACCACCCCGGCCTGCGCCTGCTCGCCGTGCGGCAGCTCGTCGACGCGGCCGCGCACCCCGACACCATCGCCGCCTGGCTCGCCGACGGCACGGTGCCCGGCGGACCGGAACTCGACCCCGAGCTGCGCTGGCGCATCCTCGGCCGGCTCGCCGTGCTCGGCGCCACCGACGAGGCCGCCATCGCCGCCGAGCTGGAGCGCGACCCGAGCGCCACCGGCCAGGAGGGCGCCGCCCGCTGCCGGGCCGCGCTGCCCGACCCGGACGCCAAGCGCGCGGCCTGGGACGCCATGTTCACCCGCGACGACCTGTCCAACTACCTGTTCACCGCCACCGCCCGCGGCTTCTGGCAGCCCGAACAGGCCGACCTGGTACGGGAGTACGTGCCCCGCTTCTACGAGGACGCGGTCGGCCTCGCCGCCCGCCGGGGCCCCGCCATCGCCGTCGCCGCCGGCCGCTGGTGCTTCCCGGCGCACGCCGTCGACGCCGAGAACCTCCGGCTCGGCGAGGCCTGCCTGCGCGACGCGGACCCCGTCCCCTCCCTCCGCCGCACCCTCGCCGACCGCCTGGACGACCTGTCCCGCGCGCTACGGGTACGCGGCGAGCGAACGGAGGCATAGCGGCCCCGCACCGACAGAGTCTGCGGCACCGGGGGGCGGAGGGGGCGAGCCGCCGCGCGCGAGCGCCCCGCACAACCCCCACCCGTGCGCCGGAGCACGCCGGCGCCCGGGCCGCCCCGCTCCGGCGCCCGGGCCGCCCCGCTCCGGCGCCCGGGCCGCCCCGCTCCGGCGCCC
>NZ_JBHXVE010000011.1:234360-249351 GCF_042672505.1 Streptomyces sp. NPDC127190 | reverse complement strand
GCGGGGCGGGCGCGGCCCCCGCCCCGGCGCGCGCCGGCCGCGGGCGCGCCGGCCCGCGCGGGCCGCGCCCGCCCCCCCCCCCCCCCCCCGTCCGCGTTTTCCGGGCTTTCCGGCGCGGGGCGCTCGTGCACTCATCGGACTGCGCTGGGCCGATCGGGGCATATAGCGCAACCCCGGCGTGGCCCGGGCAGTTGACGATCACGCAGCTCCTCCCCGGAGTCCGCCTTTCGAAAGGGAACGAACATGAAGAAGCTGTGGGCAACCGCGGCTGTAGCCGCCTCCATCGCCGGCCTCGCCGGGGCGGCGGCCCCTCAGGCCCTTGCCATCGGTGACGACCACGGCACCACGTCGTTCAGCGGCAACGGCGCCAAGTCGTCGTTCGGCAACTCGGCCACCTTCGGCGACATGAGCCCGCAGCTCTCGCTGGTCCAGGGTTCGCTGAACAAGCCGTGCATCGGCCTCCCGGCGAAGGTCAACGTCCAGTCGCTGATCGCCCTGATCAACGTCGGCGTCCAGGACATCCCGATCCTGTCCTCGCCGCAGAACCAGCAGTGCACCGAGAACTCGACCCAGGCCAAGGGCGACGAGCCGCTGTCGCACATCCTGGACGACATCTCGGCCCTGTCCGGCAACGGCGCCGGCAACGGCTGAGCAAGCGCACCGCGACGGCGGGTCACCGGTTTCCGGTGGCCCGCCGTTTCGTCGTGTACGGCCCTCGCGCGAGGCCCTAGGAGACGATGTCCTTGCGGGCGAACCCCCGGAAGGCCAGGGCGAACAGGACCACCGCGTAGGTCACGGAGACCGCCGCGCCCTGGGCCATGCCGGACCACTCGGGGTGCGGCTGGACGATGTCGGCCCAGGCGAACTGCCAGTGCGCGGGCAGGAAGTCGCGCCAGTGGCCGAGGGCGGTGACGGCGTCCAGGACATTGCCGACGATGGTCAGGCCGACGGCGCCGCCGACCGCGCCGAGCGGGGCGTCCGTCCTGGTCGACAGCCAGAACGCAAGCCCGGCGGTGACCAGTTGGGACACGAAGACGTACGCCACCACGACCGCCAGGCGCTGTGCCGCCGTACCGGTGTCGAGCGCGCCGCCGGTGGGGATCTGCAACGGCCCCCAGCCGTAGGCGGCCGTACCGGCCGCGAGCGCCACGACCGGGAGCAGCACCATCGCGGCGAGGCTCAGCCCGAGGGCGACGGCCAGCTTGGACCACAGCAGCCGGGCCCGGGGCACGGGTGCGGCGAGCAGATAGCGCAGCGAGGACCAGCTCGCCTCGGAGGCGACCGTGTCCCCGCAGAACAGGGCGACGGGGATGACAAGGAGGAAGCCGGCCGAGACGAACAGGTTGACCGCGGCGAAGTTGGCGCCGGACGCGGTGGCCGTGTCCATCAGGGTGATCTGGTTGTTCCGGCTCGACGGGTTCCCGCCGATGGCGAAGGCGATGAGCAGCACGAACGGCAGGGCGGTGAGGATCGCCCCCATGACCAGGGTGCGGCGCCGCTTCAGCTGCCGGGCCAGCTCCACCCGCAGGGGCAGGGTGCGGCCCGCCCGGTAGCCGGAGGCGGCCTCGGTGAGCGTGCTCATGCGGAACCTCCGATCAGGGTGAGGAAGGCGTCTTCGAGGCGGCGGTGCGGGCCGACCGAGGCGACGGGCACCTCCAGCCGGACCAGCTCCACGACGAGCTGCTCGGCGGTGCCGCCGGGTTCGAGCCGGACCAGCAGTCCGTCGTCGGTGCGCACGGCCGAGGCGACGCCGGGCAGCGCGGCCACCTTCTCCGCGACCGGTTCCGGGACCGGGGTACCGGTGCCGACGAGGAGGGTGTCCCCGGAGCCGATGATCTCCCGGACGGGGCCTGCCTGGACGAGCCGGCCGCGGTCCATCACCACCAGGTGGGTGCAGGACTGCTCGACCTCGGCGAGGAGATGGCTGGAGACGATGACCGTACGGCCGCCGGCCGCGTAGCGGATCATCACCTCGCGCATCTCGCGGATCTGGGGCGGGTCGAGACCGTTGGTGGGTTCGTCGAGGATGAGCAGGTCGGGCAGGCCGAGCATGGCCTGGGCGATGGCGAGGCGCTGGCGCATGCCCTGCGAGTAGGTGCGCACCGCACGGGCGAGGGCGTCGCCGAGGCCGGCGATCTCCAGCGCCTCGTCCAGGTGGGCGTCCTCGGGCGGGCGGCCGGTGGCCCGCCAGTACAGCTCCAGGTTCTCCCGGCCGGACAGGTGCGGCAGGAAGCCCGCGCCCTCCACGAAGGCGCCGACGCGGGAGAGGACCTGTGCGCCGGGCCGGACGGCGTGCCCGAAGACGCGGATCTCGCCGTCGTCCGGGGTGATCAGGCCCATCAGCATGCGCAGGGTGGTGGTCTTGCCCGCCCCGTTGGGCCCGAGCAGGCCGAGGACCTGGCCCTTCTCCACGCGGAAGGACAGCTCGCGGACGGCGTATCTGTCGGTGGAGCGGGCGTAGCGCTTGGTGAGGCCGCTGATGACGAGGGGCACCTCGGCGAGGTCCGGGTCGGGGGCGGGGGCGTTCGTCCGGCGGCGGGCGGTGAGCAGCAGGGCGAGGGCGGCGAGGGCCCCGGCCAGGGGCAGCCACCAGACCCAGGCGGGCAGGGGTGCGGCGGCGGTGGTCACGGCCGGGGCCGTCGGCACGCTCAGGTCTCCCTTGAGGGAGACGGTGTAGGTGGCCGGGGCGGCCGGGGAGGCGTAGCCGAGGTCGGTGGAGGCGAGGACCAGGCGGAGCCGGTGGCCCTTCTGCACCTGGTGGTCGATGGCCGGGAGGGTGACGGTGACGTCCTGGCCCGCCTTGGCGCCGGTCACCCGGAGCGGGGCGACGAGCTGGGCGGGGAGCACCTGCTGGGTGCCGCCGGGGCCGACGTCGTAGACCTTGCCGAACAGGACGGCGTCGCCGGTGTCGGCGGTGACGTGGATGCGGGCGGTGGGGGTGCCGGTGATCTGGAGGTCGCGGGTGAGGGGTGCCGAGTCGAACCGCGCGTACTGGCCGGGGAAGTCGAGGGAGACGCCGACGCCGAGCGCGGACAGCTGGGCGAGGCCGCCGGAGCCGCCGAGGCCGGGCAGCGCGGAGACGCCGGGCGGGGTGGCTCCGGCCGGGTTGGTGATGCGCTGGGCGGAGCCGGTCAGGGCGATGGCGCGCGGGTGGTCGCGCAGGCCGGGGTAGCGTCCGGCGGTGGCGCCGCGCAGCTGCGCGGTGCCGTCGGTGGAGTTGACGCCTCCGGTGCGGCTGATCCGGAACGCCGGGCCGGTGTCCGGCTGCTCGCCGCGCAGGTACCGGTCGAACCAGGTGCGCACCCGGGTCTGGATCCGGCCGGTCTCCAGGTCGCCGCCGTCGTGGCCGCCGGCGATCCAGTCGACGGCCACGGGGGCGCCGTTGGCCCGGATCGCCCGGGCGGCGGCGTCGGCCTGGCCGAGCGGGAACAGCGAGTCCGTCTGGCCCTGCACCAGCAGGGTGGGCACCTTGATGCGGTCGGCGACGGCCGCGGGCGAGCGCTCCTGGAGGAGTGCGCGGGCGGCCGGGTCGGGGGTGCCGGACTCGGCGACCCGGTCGTACATCCGGCACAGGGCGGGTTCGAAGCGGGCGCAGCCGCCGCCGGTGTTGACGAAGATGCCGGCCCACAGCTTCTTGAACACGCCGTTCGGGAACAGGGCGTCGGCGAGGTTCCAGTAGGTGACGGCCGGGGCGATGGCGTCCACCCGGTGGTCGTAGGCCGCGGCGAGCAGGGAGACCGCGCCGCCGTAGGAGCCGCCGGCCAGGCCGACGCGGGGGTCGCCGGGCTGGTCGAGCTGGACCTCGGGCCGCTTCGCCAGCCAGTCGAGGAGCCGGGAGACGTCGGCGACCTCGCCCTTCGGGTCGTTGAGGCCGATTCGGCCGGTGGATCCGCCGAAGCCGCGCGCGGACCAGGTCAGCACCGCGTATCCGTGCCGGGTGAGGTCCTCGGCCTGCTGCCGCAGGTCGTCCTTGCTGCCGCCGAAGCCGTGGGCGAGGAGGACGGCCGGGTGCCGGCCGGCGTCGGCCGGGGTGAAGTACGAGGTGTCCAGGCGGACCCCGTCGACCGCCATGACCTGGTCGGTCCGGTGGACCGGGGGCGTGTCGCCGGACGCGGCGGCCGTCCAGGTGCCGGCGCCGGCCAGCACCACGACGGCGGCCGCGCCGGCGAGGAGCCGGCGCGGCCTCTTGAGCAGCCCTCGCGGGGAGAGCCTGCGAAGATCCATGGCTCAACGGTACGGGGCGCCACTGACAACCGGTGAGCCTCAGGGCTGAACGCCGGGCCCTCCCGCAGGAGGACGGGTGGGTCCGGCGTACACCAGGCGTGGTACGGCGGCTCAGGCCGCGGCCAGCTCCTCCTCGGCCCGGACGTCCTCGGGCAGGGAGACCAGCCAGCGGGTCGCGCGGCGCGGGCGGAGGTAGAAGGCCCAGTACAGGGTGGCGACGGCGGTGATGCCGCCGGTCCAGGCCAGGTAGGAGGGGTCCTGCTCGACCAGGATGTAGAGGAGGACCGCGATCAGCAGGACCGGCATGGCCGGCCACAGCGGCATCCGCCAGGCCTGCTTGGCGCCGTGCGCGCCGCGCCGGGCGAGCAGCGCGGCGACGGCCACCAGCAGGTAGAGGCCGGTGACGGCGACGCCGGTGACGCCGTAGAGGGTGTCGAGGTTGACGAAGCAGAGGAACGCGCCGGGGACGCCGACGAGGAGGGTGGCGACCCACGGGGAGCCGGACCGGCCGAGCTTGCCGAGGGCGGTGTTCACGGGCTTCGGCCAGGCGCGGTCGCGGGCCGAGGCGAACAGCACGCGGGAGTTCTGGATGACCATGACGATGCCCGCGTTGATGATCGCGAGGGCGACGCACAGGCTGACGAAGGTGCCGACGGCCGAGTTGCTCCAGGCGATGACCATGCTGCTGATGTCGCCGCCGGTCAGGGTCTTCAGGTCCCCGGCGCCGAGGGTGATGGCGGCGACCGGCACCAGGATGACCACGCTGGAGATGACGAGGGTGGCGAGGACGGTACGGGCGACGTTGCGGCGCGGGTTCTCCAGCTCCTCGGAGAGGTAGACGGCGGTGGAGAAGCCCTGGGTGACGAAGAGGGCGATGGCGAGGCCGGAGACGACCATCATCGCGGTGACGGGGTCGACGTGCGCGTGGTCGCCGGCGACCTGGAGCGTGCCCAGGCTGCTCACCCCGCGGTGCGGGTGGGCGAAGCCGAGCACCGCCACGAGACCGGCGGCGACGACCTCCAGGACCAGGAAGATGCCGGTGATCCAGGCGTTGGCGCGCAGGTCCAGCAGGCCGGCGAGGGTGGCGGCGATCATCACGCCGGCGCCCGTCCAGGACGGGTCGAGGTGGATGACCGGGGCGAGGTAGTCGGCGGTGCCCATCGCGATGACCGGAGGGACGATCATCACGACGAGCAGCGACATCACGAAGGCCAGCCAGCCGGCGAGCCGCCCGGCCAGGGTGGAGACGATGGCGTACTCGCCGCCCGCGCTGGGGATGAGGGTGCCCAGCTCCGAGTAGCAGAAGGCCACGGGGATACAGAGCAGCGCGCCGATGGCGATGCACAGCGCCGTCGCCGTGCCCAGACTGGAGAACAGGTCGGGCACGATCACGAAGAGCGTGGAGGCGGGCGTGACGCAGGACAGCGTCAGCAGGGTGCCGCCGACGACACCGATGGACCGCTTCAGCCCGGGGGAGGAGGCTGTGGCGGTGTCTTCCACGGTCTTCTGGAGCGTGTCGGTCATGCGGCGGTTTCCGATCACTTGAGCGGTGAGGGTGGGGACGGGAGCGCTATCGCCTCCGGCGGATCGTCGTACGTGCTTTTCGTCCGCTCCCGGCGTGCATAGAGAACCCCGACGAAAACCGCCACGTCAATGGCCGTTTACCTTCGGAATCCGCAGTTGCGGAAGAGCCGAGGCCGCATCACTTTCGCAGGCTGCGGAAGCCTGTTGACCCATCCATCAAGCTCTATCGGATGGTGACCTTGCTTTCCATGATCATTTGCTCTTAACTCCTTCGTCACCCGTTTCATCCCCACGACACGAGAACCGCAGCGAAGGTTTCAAAAAAATGTCAGGCCGTCCGGTATCCGGACGGCCTGACAAGGGTCCCGCAGAGGGCTCCGAGGGGGTCAGTGGTTGCGCGGGAAGCCCAGGTCCACGCCCGCCGGGGCGTCGGCCGGGTCGGGCCAGCGGGTGGTGACGACCTTGCCGCGGGTGTAGAAGTGCGTGCCGTCGTTGCCGTAGATGTGGTGGTCGCCGAAGAGGGAGTCCTTCCAGCCGCCGAAGGAGTGGTAGCCGACGGGGACCGGGATCGGCACGTTCACACCGACCATGCCGGCCTCGATCTCCAGCTGGAAGCGGCGGGCCGCGCCGCCGTCCCGGGTGAAGATCGCGGTGCCGTTGCCGAACGGCGAGGCGTTGATGAGGGCGACGCCCTCCTCGTAGGTGTCCGCGCGCAGCACGCACAGCACCGGGCCGAAGATCTCGTCCTGGTAGGCCCGGGCGGTGGTCGGCACCCGGTCCAGGAGGGAGATGCCGATCCAGTGGCCGTCCTCGAAGCCCTCGACGGTGTAGCCGGTGCCGTCGAGCACGACCTCGGCGCCCTCCGCGGCGGCACCGGAGACGTACGACGCCACCTTGTCGCGGTGCGCCTTGGTGATCAGCGGGCCCATCTCGGACGCCGGGTCGTTGCCCGGACCGATCTTGATCTTCTCGGCGCGCTCGCGGATCTTCTCCACCAGCGTGTCGCCGATCGCGCCGACCGCGACCACGGCCGAGATCGCCATGCAGCGCTCGCCCGCGGAGCCGTAGGCGGCCGAGACGGCGGCGTCCGCGGCCGCGTCCAGGTCGGCGTCCGGCAGCACCAGCATGTGGTTCTTGGCGCCGCCGAGCGCCTGCACGCGCTTGCCGTTGGCCGAGGCGGTGGTGTGGATGTAGCGGGCGATCGGGGTCGAGCCGACGAAGGAGACCGCCTTGACGTCCGGGTGCTCCAGCAGCCGGTCGACGGCCACCTTGTCGCCGTGCACGACGTTGAAGACGCCGTCCGGCAGACCGGCCTCGCTCAGCAGCTCGGCGATCCGGACCGAGGCCGAGGGGTCCTTCTCGCTCGGCTTGAGCACGAAGGTGTTGCCGCACGCGATGGCGATCGGGAACATCCACATCGGGACCATCGCCGGGAAGTTGAACGGCGTGATGCCCGCGACGACACCGAGCGGCTGGCGGATCGCGGCCACGTCGACCCCGCCGGCCACCTGCGTGGACAGCTCGCCCTTCAGCTGGACGTTGATGCCGCAGGCCAGGTCCACGATCTCCAGGCCGCGCGCGACCTCGCCGAGCGCGTCCGAGTGCACCTTGCCGTGCTCGGCGGTGATCAGCTCCGCGATCTCGTCGCGGTGGGCGTCCAGCAGCGCGCGGAACCGGAACAGGATGGTGGTGCGCTGGGCCAGCGAGGACCGGCCCCAGGTGGTGAAGGCGTCCTTGGCCGCCGCGACGGCCGCGTCCACCTCCTCCACCGACGCGAACGCGACCTTCGTGGTGACCGCGCCGGTGGCCGGGTCGGTGACCGGCCCGTACGTGCCCGACGCGCCTTCGACGGTCTTGCCGCCGATCCAGTGGTTGACGATCTTCGTCATGCCCAGAGACTCCTTCTTACAGATGGCGGCGTCGGGTCGAGACGTGCCGTTCGTACAGCTCACGTGCCTTGACCGCCGACGGTCGGGTCGCGGTCTCGGCCACGGGAACATCCCACCAGGCCTGGGCCGGAGGCGCGCCCGACACTGTGTCGGACGTTTCGGTCTCCACGTAGACACATGTGGGAGTGTCGGCGGCCCGCGCCTCGGCGAGCGCCTCGCGCAGCTCCCGCACGGTCCTGGCGCGCAGCACCCGCATGCCCAGGCTGGCCGCGTTGGCGGCGAGGTCGACGGGGAGCGGGGCGCCCGTGTAGGTGCCCTCCTCGGTCGGGAAGCGGTAGGCGGTGCCGAACCGCTCGCCGCCCACCGACTCCGACAGTCCGCCGATCGAGGCGTAGCCGTGGTTCTGCACCAGCAGCATCTTGATCGCGATGCCCTCCTGCACGGCGGTCACGATCTCGGTCGGCATCATCAGATAGGTACCGTCGCCGACCAGCGCCCACACCTGCCGCTCCGGCGCGGCGAGCTTCACCCCGATGGCGGCCGGGATCTCGTAGCCCATGCAGGAGTAGCCGTACTCCAGGTGGTACTGGTCCGAGGACCGCGCCCGCCACAGCTTGTGCAGGTCGCCGGGGAGCGAACCGGCCGCGTTGATGATGATGTCCGACTCGTCCACCAGGGCGTCCAGCGCCCCGAGGACCTGCGGCTGGGTCGGCCGTACGTCGATCTCGTCGGCCTCGAAGCAGGCGTCGACGCGCTGCTCCCAGCGCTCCTTGTCCTCCGTGTACTCGGCGGCGTAGGCGTCGGCGACCCGGTGGCCGTGCAGCTCCAGCGCCTCGGTCAGCTCGCCCAGGCCGCTGCGGGCGTCGGCGATCAGCGGGTGCGCGGCCAGCTTGTGGCCGTCGAAGGGCGCGATGTTGAGGTTGAGGAAGCGGACGTCCGGGTTCTCGAACAGGGTGCCGGAGGCGGTGGTGAAGTCGGTGTAGCGGGTGCCGACGCCGATCACCAGGTCCGCGGTGCGGGCCAGCTCGTCGGCGGTGGCGGTGCCGGTGTGGCCGATGCCGCCGACGTCCTGCGGATGGTCGTGGCGCAGCGAGCCCTTGCCGGCCTGGGTGGAGGCGACGGGGATGCCGGTGGCGGCGGCGAACTCGGCGAGGGCGTCCTCGGCGCGGCTGTGATGGACCCCGCCGCCCGCGATCAGCAGGGGCCGGCGCGCCGCGCGGATCGCGGCCACGGCCTCCGCCAGCTCGGTGGGGTCCGCGCCCGGGCGCCGTACGGTCCACACCCGCTCGGCGAAGAACTCCTCCGGCCAGTCGTACGCCTCCGCCTGGACGTCCTGCGGCAGGGCGAGGGTGACGGCGCCGGTCTCCACGGGGTCGCTGAGCACCCGCATGGCCTGGAGGGCGGCCGGGATCAGGGCCTCCGGGCGGGTGACGCGGTCGAAGTACCGCGACACCGGGCGCAGTGTGTCGTTGACGGACACGTCACCCGCGTAGGACACCTCCAGCTGCTGGAGGACGGGGTCGGCGGGGCGGGTGGCGAAGACGTCGCCGGGCAGCAGCAGGACCGGGAGGTGGTTGACGGTGGCCAGGGCGGCGCCGGTGACCAGGTTGGTGGCGCCGGGGCCGATCGAGGTCGTCACCGCGTGGGCGGACAGCCGGTTCGACTGGCGGGCGTAGCCGACCGCCGCGTGCACCATGGACTGCTCGTTGCGGCCCTGGTGGTACGGCATGACGTCGGCGTACTCGACCAGGGCCTGGCCGAGCCCGGCGACATTGCCGTGGCCGAAGATGCCCCAGGTGGCGCCGATCAGCCGCTGCCGGGCGCCGTCGCGTTCGGTGTACTGGGCGGCGAGGAATCGGACCAGCGCTTGTGCGACGGTCAGCCGGATCGTCATCGGTACCCCTCCGTGTGGTCCGGGTGGAAGCAGATCCGCCACTCCCGGGTCTCCCCCGGACCCGCCATGACGTTCAGGTAGTACATGTCGTGCCCGGGCTGGGCGATGGACGGGCCGTGCCAGCCGTCGGGGACGAGTACGGCGTCGCCGGAGCGGACCTCGGCGAGGAGGTCGGCGCCGCCCTGCCGCGAGGGGGACACGCGCTGGTACCCCAGACCGTTCGGGCCGGCGATCTCGAAGTAGTAGATCTCCTCCAGCTCGGACTCCTCGCCCGGCCGGTGCTCGTCGTGCTTGTGCGGCGGGTACGAGGACCAGTTGCCGCCCGGGGTGATCACCTCGACGGCGATGAGCCGGTCGCAGTCGAAGGCGTCGGCCGCGGCGAAGCCGCGCACCTGGCGGGCGCAGCCGCCGCTGCCGCGCTGTTCGACGGGGACCTCCGGCGCGGGGCCGTAGCGGGCGGGGAGTCGTCGCTCGCACTTCGCTCCTGCCAGGGCGAAGCGGCCTCCCGCGCCGGAGGCGATCAGGACCTGGGCGTCCCGGGGTGCGTACGCGAAGTCGGAGACCGACGCGAACACGCTGTCCCGGCCCAGGAGTTGGAACTCGGCCTGCTCAGTTGACGCAGTCTCAATTTGTACGGTACATGCGCCTTCCAGCGGAAGCACGATCCATTCGCTGTCCCCGGTGGTGAACGTATGCGTACCGCCCGGTGTCAACTCCACGACGCGCAGGCTGCTGTACGTCCAGCCGGCCCGCTCGGGACGGATGTCGACGGCGTACCGCCCGGTCGCGGTGGTGCCCGTGGCCAGGTGCAGGTCGGTGGTCGTGCTGGTCATGCGGCCCTCACAGCAGTCCTACGGCGGTGTCCACGGCGGCGGCCACGTCGCCGTCCGCCGGGTACAGCAGCGAGCGGCCGACGACCAGGCCGCGCACGGTGGGCAGGCGCAGCGCGTCGCGCCATTTCGCGTACGCGGCAACCTGGTCCTCGGGGGAGTCGCCGATGTCGCCGCCGAGGAGGACGGCGGGCAGCGTGGAGGTCTCCATCACCCGGGCCATCTCGTCGGGGTCCTCGGTGACCGGCACCTTCAGCCAGGTGTAGGCGGAGGAGCCACCGAGACCGGAGGCGATGGCGATGGAGCGGGTGACGGCCTCGGCGGACAGGTCGTTGCGCAGCCTTCCCTCGGGGGTGCGGCGGCTGATGAACGGCTCCACGAAGACCGGCAGCCGGCGCGCGGCCATCTCGTCGATGACGCGGGCGGTGGACTCCAGCGTGGTCAGGGAGCCGGGGTCGTCGTAGTCGATGCGCAGCAGCAGCTTGCCGGCGTCGAAGCCGAGGCGCCGGATGTCCTCGGGCCGGTGGCCGGTGAACCGGTCGTCCAGCTCGAAGCTGGCGCCCTGGAGTCCGCCGCGGTTCATGGACCCCATGACCACCTTGTGGTCGAGGGCGCCGAGCAGGAGCAGGTCGTCCAGGATGTCGGCGGTGGCGAGCACCCCGTCCACCCCGGGCCGGGACAGCGCCAGGCACAGCCGCTCCAGCAGGTCGGCGCGGTTGGCCATGGCGAGCCTGCGGTCGCCGACGCCGAGCGCGCCGCGGGCCGGGTGGTCGGCGGCGATGATCATCAGCCGTCCGTCGCCGTTCAGCAGCGGGCGGCGGGCCCGGCGGGCCGCGGCCTCGGCGATCGCCTCGGGGTGGTGGGTACGGACCCGGACCAGCTCGGCGATGTCGACGCGGGGGCGGCCGGAGCCGGGGCGGGGTCCGGCGAGGCCTTCGGGTGCGGTTCCGGAGCCGCCCTCGGTGTGCGCGCCCGCGACCCGGCCGGCCCTCATCGGACCGCTCCGGCGGCGAGCGCGGCGGCCACCTCGTCCGGGGTGGGCATCGCCGAGGAGCACTCCAGGCGGGAGGCGACGATGGCGCCGGCCGCGTTGGCGTGCCGCATGACCGTCTCCAGGTCCCAGCCGGCGAGCAGCCCGTGGCAGAGGGAGCCGCCGAAGGCGTCCCCGGCGCCGAGTCCGTTGAGGACGGTGACGGGCAGCGGCGGAACCTCGGCGGACTCGCCCGAACCGCTGACGGCGAGGACGCCCTTGGGCCCCTGTTTGACGACGGCGATCTCGACGCCCGCGTCCAGCAGCGCGCGGGCGGCCGCGTGCGGCTCGCGCTCCCCGGTGGCGACCTCCACCTCGTCCAGGTTCCCCACGGCGACGGTGGTGTGCTTCAGCGCCTCGGCGTAGAAGGGGCGGGCGGTGTCCGGGTCCTGCCAGAACATGGGCCGCCAGTCGAGGTCGAAGACCGTGGTCCCCGACTTGGCCCGGTGGGCGAGGGCCGCGAGGGTCGCCGTACGGCTGGGCTCCTCGCTCAGGCCGGTGCCGGTGACCCAGAAGATCCGGGCCTCCCGGACCGCGTCCAGGTCCAGCTCGTGGGCGTCGATCTCGAGGTCGGGCGCCTTGGGCTGCCGGTAGAAGTAGAGCGGGAAGTCGTCGGGCGGGAAGACCTCGCAGAAGGTGACCGGGGTCGGCAGCCCGGGGACCGGTGTGACCCAGCGGTCGTCGACGCCGAAGCCGCGCAGCGCCTCGTGCAGATACGCGCCGAACGGGTCGTCGCCGGTGCGGGTGATGACGGCGGTGCGCCGGCCGAGGCGGGCCGCGGCGACCGCGACATTGGTCGCCGACCCGCCGAGGAACTTGCCGAAGGACGACACCTGGGCGAGCGGCACACCGGTTTGCAGCGGATAGAGGTCCACTCCGATCCGCCCCATGGTGATCAGGTCGTACGCCATCGGCTTCCCTTCGTCACGACTCTCCCCGGTGTTGTAGTCCGCGGCGCCGAGCCCTGTCAATGTTTTGTCCGGACATTCGGACTACCTCGTGTCACAAATGCCGCGTTCGTGTCACAGGTGTCGCGTGAACGCCGGTCCTGTGTCACACCCGCCCTACAGCCCCTTCCTCCTGATCACTCTGCGTCGTTCACCCGGCGCAGGCTGGTGATCGCCAGCGCAGCGCCCGGCTCCCCCGACGGCCGTCCCCGGCCGCCGCCGTGGCGCGCGCAGGGAGGTGCAACTCATGACCGACCGAAGGCTCTGGTCCTACAAGGAGATCGCGGCGCACATCCGGGTGCAGCCGGACACCGTGCGGTCCTACCGCAAGCATGGACTGCTCCCCCCGCCCGACCATGTGGAGGGCGGCAAGCCCTACTGGTACGACGACACCGTCCGCGCCTGGGTCGCCTCCCGCCCGGGCAACCGCCGCCGCGACTGAGACCGGCCGGAAAGCAGCCGCGGAAAACCCCTTCGTGCCCCACCTCCGTGTGGGGCACAGTGCTGATCATGGACTTCACCGTCAAACCCGTGCTCACCGGCGAGCGGGCCGTGCTGCGCCCCTTCACGGCGGACGACGCCGACGCGATGTGGGAGATCATCGGCGACCCCGAGGTGCTCCGCTTCACCTACGAGCCGTCCACCGAGCTGACCCTGGACATGGTGCGCTCCTGGTACGCCACGTCCAGTGCCCGGCCCGACCGGCTCGACCTCGCGGTCACCGATGCCGCGACGGGCGAGCTGCTCGGCGAGGTCGTGCTGTACGAGGTGGACCGGCACAGCCGCAGCTGCACCTTCCGCACCCTGCTCGGGCCGCGCGGCCGGGGCCGGGGCGTGGGTACCGAGGCCACCCGGCTCATCGTCGGCCACGCCTTCGAACAGCTCGGCCTGCACCGGGTCCAGCTGGAGGTCTACGCCCACAACACCCGGGCCCGCCGCGTCTACGAGAAGGTCGGCTTCGTGACCGAGGGCGTGCGACGCGAGTTCGCGCTGCGCGACGGCGAGTGGGTGGACGAGGTGATGATGGCCGTCCTCGCCCCGGAATGGGCGGCCCACCGGGGCCACCCCGAGCATGCCATTGGCTAGTTGCGGCGCCAGGGTTCGATGACCGTCACGCCGGGGGCCGGGGTGGTGTCCATCGTCGCGAGGGCTGCCGGGGCCGCGTCGAGGGGGATGGCGGAGGTCACCAGGAGGTCCGGGCGCAGCACCCCGGTGCGGACCAGGTCGAGCATGCCGGGGTAGCCGTGGGCGGCCATGCCGTGGCTGCCGAGGAGTTCGAGTTCCAGGGCTATGGCGCGGGCCATCGGGACCGGGGTGGTGCCGTCGGCCGAGGGCAGCAGACCGACCTGGACATGCCGGCCGCGGCGGCGCAGGGAGGCGACCGAGGCGGCACAGGTGACCGGTGATCCCAGGGCGTCCAGGGAGAGATGGGCGCCGCCGCCGGTCAGCTCCCGGACGGCGGCGGCCGGATCGGCCACGCCGGCGGCGTCCACGCACTGGGCCGCCCCGAACTTCCGCGCCAGCTCCAGCGCGCCGGGCGCTATGTCGACGGCGATCACCCGCGCCCCCGCGGCCGCCGCGATCATCACGGCGGACAGTCCGACCCCGCCGCAGCCGTGCACCGCGACCCACTCCCCCGCCGCGACCCGGCCCTGCTGCACCACCGCGCGGAAGGCGGTGGCGAACCGGCAGCCGAGCGCGGCGGCCGTGCCGTAGGCCATGTCGTCGGGGAGGGCGACCAGGTTGACGTCGGCGTGGTCCAGTGCGACGTACTCGGCGAAGGAGCCCCAGTGGTGGAAGCCGGGCTGGGTCTGCCGCTCGCACACCTGCTGGTCACCGGCGGCGCAGGCCGGGCAGGTGCCGCAGGCGCAGACGAACGGCACGGTGACCCGGTCGCCGGGGCGCCATCCGGTCACCCGCCCGCCCACCGCCTCGACGACACCGGCCAGTTCGTGACCGGGTACGTGCGGGAGGGTGATGTCCGGGTCGTGGCCCATCCAGCCGTGCCAGTCGCTGCGGCAGAGGCCGGTGGCCTCCACGCGGACGACCACTCCGTGAGCGGCGGGTTCCGGGTCGGGTACCTGCCGTACCTCGGGCTGCTCGCCGTAGCGGTCGAAGACGACTGCGCGCATCGGGGTGTGCTCCTTTCGGGGGCCTGCCGCGAAGGTTAGAGGGTCCGGGGGCCTCCGGTGCGGGGGGTCAGTTCGCGAGCGTCGCGGCTGGCCGTACCGCTCCCCGCGGCCTCTTGGGGTGCCTCGTCCGGCGGCGGCGCGGAGTCACCCTCGCTCATCCCGAAGCGGCCGTGGAAGCGGCGCAGCGCCGGGGGTGCCCACCAGGTGGCGCGGCCGGTGAGGCGCATGACGGCCGGGACCAGGAGGCTGCGGACCACCATGGCGTCCATGAGGACCGCCAGGGCGATGCCGAGGCCGAGCATCTTGGTGTTGGTGACCCGGGAGGTGCCGATGGCGACCATCACCACCGCGAGGATGACCGCCGCCGCGGTGATCAGCCCGCCCGTGCGCCTCAGGCCGTGGCGGGGGGGGGGGGGGGGGGGGGCGCGGGGGGGGGGGGGGGCGCGGGCGCGGGGGGGGGCGGGGGTGGCCGTTTTGCATGATTTGGGCGATGGCACGGCAAAAAAAACAACACGGCGGGG
>NZ_JBHXVE010000011.1:145102-234350 GCF_042672505.1 Streptomyces sp. NPDC127190 | reverse complement strand
CCGCTATTTGTTTGGTTGTCACCCGGGGGGGCCCCCACGCCCCCAACCCCCCCCCCTGGCAGCCCCCCCCGGGGGGATACCGCCCCCCCCCGCCCCCCCCGGCCCGCCCCCCCCCCCGACTCGTGGTCGCCCGTGCGGTCGTACTCCTCCTTGATGCGGGAGAGCAGGAAGACGCCGTAGTCCATGGAGAGGCCGAAGGCCACGCAGAACATCAGCACGGGCAGGGTGGTCTCGATGGAGCCGGAGCTGGTGAAGCCGAGCGGGCCGGAGAGATGGCCGTCCTGGAAGACCCAGACCACCGCGCCGAACATGGCCGTCAGGCTGAGTGCGTTGAGCACCACGGCCTGCACGGGTATGAGCACGCTTCCGGTGAGCAGGAAGACCAGCAGCAGGGTGACGACCGCGATGAACACGGCGGCCCAGGGCAGGCGTGCCGCTATCGCGTGCTTGGTGTCGACCAGGACGGCCGCGGTGCCGGTGACGTGGGTGGTGAAGGGGGCGGGCAGCGCACGCACCTCGCCGACCAGGCGCTGGGCCGCGTCGCCCACGGCCTCGCCCTTCGGCTGCACGGTGAAGTAGGCGGAATCGCCCTTGACCAGGGGCCCGTCGACGCGGGTGGCCTCGGGCAGCCGGGCCAGCCGCTCCTGGTAGGCGGCGTACTGGGCGCGGGTGGCGCCGCCCTCGGCGAGGACCTCCAGGCCGCCGCCGGGGCTGCCGGGGAAGCCTTCGCGCAGGTGCTGCTGGACCACATGGGACTCGGCGGTCGACGGCAGCTGGCGGTCGTCGGCGGTGCCGAACCGCACGCCGAGGAAGGGCAGTCCGAGCGTCACCAGCAGCACGGTGGTGCCGAGCGCGAAGAGCGGGGCGCGGCGCATCACGAGGCCCGCCGCGCGGGCCCAGCCGGCGCCCTCGCCGGAACCCGGCTGCCGGTTGCGCTTGAACAATCGGCGCAGGTCGAGCGAGTTGACCCTGTGGCCGAGCAGGACCAGCGCGGCCGGCAGCAGGATCAGGGCGGCGGCCGCGGCGAGCAGCACCACGGCGATGCCGGCGTAGGCGAAGGAGCGCAGGAAGTACTGCGGGAAGACCATCATGGCGGCCAGGGAGACGGCGACCGTGAGGGCGGAGAAGAGCACGGTGCGGCCGGCGGTGCGCAGTGTCGTGCCGACCGCGGTCGTCGGGTCGGCGCCGGTGGAGAGTTCCTCCCGGTAGCGCCGGACGATGAACAGGGCGTAGTCGATGGCGAGGCCGAGCCCGAGGGCCGTGGTGAGGTTGAGCGCGAAGACCGAGACGTCGGTGATGCTGGTCAGGCCGCGCAGCACGGCGTTGGTGCCGAGGATGGCGACGATGCCGATCCCCAGCGGCAGCAGGGCGGCGATGGCGCTGCCGAAGACCATCACGAGCAGGATCAGGGTGATCGGCAGGGCGATCAGCTCGGCGCGGGCGAGGTCCTCCTTGATGACCGTCTGCATCTCGTGCCGTACCGCGACGATGCCGCCGATCCGCACCCGGACCGGGCCGTGGGTGCCGCGGTAGCGGGGTGCGATGCGGTCCAGGGTCCGGGCCATCGCGTTCTCGTCGCCGGTGACGCGGGCGGCGATCAGTGCCTCGTGGCCGTCCTCGGCGCGCAGGGCGGGTGATCCGCTCTGCCAGTAGGAGCCGACGCCGGTCACGCCCCGCTCGGCCGCCAGCCGGCCGGTCAGGGTGCGGGCCTCGGCGGCCACCTTCGGGTCGTCGACCGAGGAGCGGCCCGCGTCGAGCAGGAGCAGCAGGTTGGGCTGGGAGGCGGGGAACTCCCGCTCCAGTGCCTTGGTGGCGTAGGTCGACTCGGCGGCCGGGTCCTCCCAGCCGCCGCTGCCGAGCCGGTCCGCGACCCCGCTGCCGGCCAGCACGGCGAGCACGGTGAGCACCAGGGCGGCCAGCAGGGACAGGCGTGGCCGGGCGGTGACGAACCGGGTGTAGCGGCCGGGTCCGGGTGGCGCCTGGCGGGCGCGCGGTGGCGTGTTGACTTCGGTCATCGTGCGGTGTCCCCTTCACCGTGACCTGCGTGGCCGTGTGCGAGCACGGCAGCATGGATCAGCCGTTGCCATAGACTGGCAAACACGAGAGATCGCTCGCGTTTCTCCAGAATGCGAGTGACCGCTCGCGTTTGTCAATGACCTTCTGGAGAGCTGGGGATCACGCGTGCCCGACACCTCGGTCGACACCCCGGAGAACCCGGACAAGGAGCAGCCGCGCCGCCGCCAGGCCCGGGGCGAGCGCCGTATCGCACAGCTGCTCGAAGCCGCCGCCCGGGTCTTCTGCACCACGGGCTACACCGCCGCCAGCACCAACGCCATCGCCCGCGAGGCCGGCGTCTCGCCGGGCACGCTCTACCAGTTCTTCCCGAACAAGGAAGCGATCGCGGTGGAGCTGGGCAGCCGGCTCATGCACGAGATGCGGGACACCTACGGGGAGGCCCTGGCCCCCGTCGACCCGGCGACCCCGCTGGAGGAGGCCATCGGCTCCGCGGTGGACCGGTTCATCGCCTTCAACACCGAGCACCCGGTGTTCTTCGCGCTGATGCACGGCCCCGACCTGCCCGGCGGGATCACCGAGGCGCACGACCAGCTGCACACCACCCTGATCGGCCGCATCGAGGGCCTGCTCGCCTCCCTCCTGCCCGAGGCGCCCGCGGCCGACGTCACCCGCACGGCGCACGTCTGCCTCGGCGTCTACAAGGCGGGCCTGGAACTCGCCCTGGTCCACGAGGGCGCCGAGCGGGCCGCCTATGTCCAGGAGATCAAGAAGGTGCTGATCCGCTATCTGGAGCCGCTGGTGGGCGACCGGCTCGCGGGTACTCCGGCTGAGCGGCCCGGCGAAGCGTCGAGGAATACCCCCTAGGGGTATACTCTTGGGACGAGGGGGACCTCTCCAGAGGTCCCAGCGGTCCCACACGCCTCGACGAGGAGAACGAATGAGCGCCCAGACCGACACCCCGGGCTCCGTCACCACCGTCTACAAGGTGACCGGCATGAGCTGCGGCCACTGCGAGGGGTCCATCTCCGGGGAGATCTCCCAGATCTCCGGCGTCACCTCGGTGAAGGCCGTCGCGGCGACCGGCGAGGTGACCGTCGTCTCCACCGCCCCGCTGGACGACGCGGACGTGCGCGCCGCCGTGGACGAGGCCGGCTTCGAGCTGGCCGGCAAGGCCTGAGAACGGCCCGCGAACACCCCTTTCACTCCCCGACCGGGCCGCGCCGACCAGCTCATACTGGATCCGTACGGCCCGGTCCGATGTCTGGAGTCCGGACATGACCAGCACCACCGCGGAAACCGCCGCGCAGACCACCCCCACCTCCGAGGTGGAACTGCTCATCGGCGGCATGACCTGCGCTTCCTGCGCCGCCCGGGTGGAGAAGAAGCTCAACCGGATGGACGGCGTCAGCGCCACCGTCAACTTCGCCACCGAGAAGGCCAAGGTCTCCTACGGCGGTGACGTCCAGGTCGCCGACCTGATCGCCACCGTGGAGAAGACCGGGTACACCGCCGAGCAGCCCCCGCCACCGCGACCCGAACCCGAAGCCGGCACCGGGACCCCGGGCACCCCCGAGGAGGACCCGGAACTCGCCGAGGCGCGCCGGCGGCTGCTCGTCTCCGCGCTGCTCGCCGCGCCGGTCGTGCTGCTCGCGATGATCCCCGCGCTCCAGTTCGACAACTGGCAGTGGCTCTCGCTGACGCTCGCCGCGCCGGTCGTCGTCTGGGGCGGCGCCCCCTTCCACCGCGCCGCCTGGACCAACCTGCGGCACGGCGCCGCGACGATGGACACCCTGGTCTCGGTCGGCACGCTGGCCGCGTTCGGCTGGTCGCTGTGGGCGCTGTTCTTCGGTGACGCGGGCATGCCCGGCATGCACGACGAGTTCCGGCTCACCGTCTCGCGCATGGACGGCGCCTCCACCATCTACCTGGAGGTCGCCTCCGGTGTCGTCGCGCTGATCCTGCTCGGCCGCTTTCTGGAGGCCCGCTCCAAGCGGCGCGCCGGAGCCGCCCTGAAGGCCCTGATGGAACTGGGCGCCAAGGACGTGGCGGTGCTGCGGGACGGGCGCGAGGTCCGGGTGCCGGTGTCCGCGCTGGCCGTGGGCGACCGGTTCGTCGTACGGCCCGGCGAGAAGATCGCCACCGACGGCACCGTGGTCGAGGGCGTCTCCGCGGTGGACGCGTCCATGCTGACCGGCGAGTCGGTGCCGGTGGACGTCGGCCCCGGCGACCGGGTCACCGGCGCCACGGTCAACGCCGGCGGCCGGCTGGTGGTGGAGGCCGCCCGGGTCGGCGCCGACACCCAGCTCGCCCGGATGGCCCGGCTGGTCGAGGACGCGCAGAACGGCAAGGCCGAGGTGCAGCGCCTCGCCGACCGGGTCTCCGCCGTCTTCGTCCCGGTCGTCATCCTCATCGCGGTCGCCACCTTCGGCGGCTGGCTCGGCGTGACCGGGGACGCGGTCGCCGCGTTCACGGCCGCCGTCGCCGTACTGATCATCGCCTGCCCCTGCGCGCTCGGCCTCGCCACGCCGACCGCGCTCATGGTCGGCACCGGCCGCGGCGCCCAGCTGGGGATCCTCATCAAGGGCCCCGAGGTGCTGGAGTCCACGCGCCGCGTCGACACCGTGGTGCTGGACAAGACCGGCACCGTCACCACCGGCCGGATGACCCTCCAGGCGGTGTACGCCGCCGAGGGCGAGGACGAGAAGGAGCTGCTGCGGCTCGCCGGCGCCCTGGAGCACGCCTCCGAGCACCCGGTCGCCCGGGCCGTCGCCGCGGGCGCCGAGGAGCGCACCGGAAGGCTCCCCGAGGCCGAGAACTTCGAGAACGTCCCCGGGCGCGGCGCACGCGGGCGCGTGGAGGGCCGTGAGGTGGCCGTGGGGCGGCTCTACGACGAGGTGCCGGAGGAACTGGCCCGGGCGGCCCGGCAGGCCGAGGAAGAGGGCCGTACGGCGGTCCTGGCCGGCTGGGACGGGCGGGCGCGCGGTGTCCTCGCGGTCGCCGACGCGGTCAAGGAGACCAGCGCCGAGGCGGTGCGCGAGCTGCGCGCGCTGGGGCTCACGCCGGTGCTGCTCACCGGGGACAACCGGACGGTCGCGGAGGCGGTCGCGTCGAGCGTCGGCATCGACGCCGGGAACGTCTTCGCCGAGGTGCTGCCCGAGGACAAGGTGGACGTCGTACGGCGGCTCCAGCGCGAGGGGCGGACCGTGGCCATGGTCGGCGACGGCGTCAACGACGCGGCCGCCCTCGCCACCGCCGATCTGGGTCTCGCCATGGGCACCGGCACGGACGCGGCGATCGAGGCCGGCGACCTGACCCTGGTGCGCGGCGACCTGCGGGTGGCCGCGGACGCCATCCGGCTCTCCCGGCGGACGCTGGCCACCATCAAGGGCAACCTGGTGTGGGCCTTCGGCTACAACGTGGCCGCGCTGCCGCTGGCCGCGGCGGGGCTGCTCAACCCGATGATCGCGGGGGCGGCGATGGCCTTCTCCTCGGTGTTCGTGGTGACGAACAGCCTGCGGCTGCGCCGCTTCCGATGAAGCGGATGTGAGAGTCCCCCTGGAGTCCGCCGCGAGCCTCACATAAGCTCTTCACAAGGCTCGCGCATCATCCTTACGCTGGGGTCCCGATCCGCGTATCGGGGCTCTTGCGTAGCTAAAGGACATATGCAAGAGACGCAGATCACAGTGATGTGAATGTAACCATCGAAGGGGTTCGAAGGTCTAAGTTGGCGATGTCGGATCAGCGTCTTGGGGGGCGCCGACCGGCATCTGGGGATGTCTTGGGGGACTTCTCCAGATAGGGGGTACCTCCCGGCTCGAACGGAGTTGAGAGCTTGGGGGAGCGTTGCCGGGACACGTACATCGGGAAGCTTTGAGCGGCCCTCCCTCGTGCGCTGTCCCGGCAGATCGCAACACCGCATCACTGGAGTGGGACGAGTTCTGCTCGTTCTGCTCAGACAGCGATTTCAGGCGCTGTCCTCTCCGAGCGCCCGGCCGGATCCCGTGGGGGGAATCCGCACCGGGACATGGGAAGGCGCCCTGGACGTCGGCCCGTGGGGGGACCGGCGCCAGGGCGCCTTTCGCTTCGCGGATTCAACCGGGTTGTTCAGGTTGCTCCCGGCTGACGGCCGGTGGGGGCTGGTCGCGCAGTTCCCCGCGTCCCTTCAGGTCAGCCCCACCACCGGAAGTCAGCCCCACCACCGGCAGGTGTCAGCGCTCTTCGACCGGCACGAAGTCGCGCTCGACGACGCCCGTGTAGATCTGGCGCGGGCGGCCGATGCGGGAGCCGGGCTCCTTGATCATCTCGGTCCACTGGGCGATCCAGCCCGGCAGCCGGCCGAGGGCGAAGAGGACCGTGAACATCTCGGTCGGGAAGCCCATGGCCCGGTAGATCAGACCGGTGTAGAAGTCCACGTTCGGGTAGAGGCTGCGCGAGACGAAGTAGTCGTCGGAGAGCGCGTGCTCCTCCAGCTTGAGCGCGATGTCCAGCAGCTCGTCGGACTTGCCGAGGGCGGAGAGGACGTCGTGCGCGGCGGCCTTGATGATCTTGGCGCGCGGGTCGAAGTTCTTGTAGACCCGGTGGCCGAAGCCCATCAGGCGGACGCCGTCCTCCTTGTTCTTCACCTTGCGGATGAAGGAGTCGACATCGCCGCCGCTCTCCTGGATGCCCTCCAGCATCTCCAGGACGGACTGGTTGGCGCCGCCGTGCAGGGGGCCCCACAGGGCGGAGATGCCGGCCGAGATCGACGCGAACATGTTCGCCTGCGACGAGCCGACCAGACGGACCGTGGAGGTCGAGCAGTTCTGCTCGTGGTCCGCGTGCAGGATCAGCAGCTTGTCCAGCGCGGAGACGACGACCGGGTCCAGCTCGTACTCGTCGGCCGGGACCGAGAAGGTCATGCGCAGGAAGTTCTCGACGTAGCCGAGGTCGTTGCGCGGGTAGACGAACGGGTGACCGATCGACTTCTTGTACGCGTACGCCGCGATCGTCGGCAGCTTCGCGAGCAGCCGGATCGTGGAGAGGTCGCGCTGCTTCTCGTCGAACGGGTTGTGGCTGTCCTGGTAGAAGGTGGACAGCGCGGAGACGACCGAGGACAGCATGGCCATCGGGTGGGCGTCGCGCGGGAAGCCCTTGTAGAAGTTCTTGACGTCCTCGTGCAGCAGGGTGTGCCGCGTGATGTCGTTCTTGAACGTCGTCAGCTCGTCGACGGTCGGCAGCTCACCGTTGATCAGCAGGTACGCCACCTCGAGGAAGGTGGAGCGCTCGGCCAGCTGCTCGATGGGGTAGCCGCGGTAGCGGAGGATGCCCGCCTCGCCGTCGAGGTAGGTGACAGCGGATTTGTAGGCGGCCGTGTTGCCGTACCCGCTGTCCAGGGTCACCAGACCGGTCTGGGCGCGGAGCTTCCCGATGTCGAAGCCCTTGTCGCCGACGGTGCTGTCGACCACCGGGTAGGTGTACTCGCCGTCGCCGTACCGCAGTACTACAGAGTTGTCGCTCACGTCTTCCCTCACCGACGTAGTGCCTCATCTTCGAGGTGCCCTGACTGTCTCTACCATCCCCCATTTGGCTCAGGAGAGTGCACTCGGGGTCGACCATTGGGCCTATTGGCGGCACTCAGTGCCGCCAACTTGCCCATCCTGCCCCCTCGGAGGGGCATCTGGAAGGGCTCTGTGACCTTCGTGACTCATTTGATCGATCATTTTTCGCGATCGGCCCCTCCGAGCCGGAAATCCAGCGCTGTACAGCGCCGTCCGGCCGACACCGTGCGCACCGCCTGCCCGATCGCCTTGCGTGAACCGACGAGGACGACCAGCCGCTTGGCCCGGGTGACCGCCGTGTAGAGGAGGTTCCGCTGGAGCATCATCCATGCTCCGGTGGTGACGGGAATCACCACCGCGGGATATTCACTCCCCTGCGAGCGGTGAATGGTCACGGCGTACGCATGTGCCAGTTCGTCCAGTTCGTCGAATTCGTACGGAACCTCCTCGTCCTCGTCCGTCAGCACCGTCAGGCGCTGGTCGACCGGGTCGAGCGAGGTGACGACGCCCACGGTGCCGTTGAAGACACCGTTCTTCCCTTTCTCGTAATTGTTGCGAATCTGCGTCACCTTGTCGCCGGTCCGGAAGACCCGGCCGCCGAACCGCTTCTCGGGCAGGTCGGGCCGGCCCGGCGTGATGGCCTGCTGCAACAGTCCGTTGAGCGCGCCCGCCCCGGCCGGCCCCCGGTGCATCGGCGTGAGCACCTGCACGTCCCGGCGCGGATCGAGCCCGAATCTGGCCGGAATCCGCCGCGCGGCCACGTCCACCGCGAGCCGCCCGGCCTCCTCCGTGTCGTCCTCGACGAAGAGGAAGAAGTCCTTCAGGCCGTCGGTGAGCGGATGCTGCCCGGCGTTGATCCGGTGCGCGTTGGTGACGACGCCGGACTGCTGGGCCTGCCGGAACACCCGGGTGAGCCGGACGGCGGGCACCGGACCGCCCTCGGCGAGCAGATCGCGCAGCACCTCGCCGGCCCCCACGCTGGGCAGTTGGTCCACATCGCCGACGAAGAGCAGATGTGCCCCCGGCGGTACGGCCTTGACCAGCTTGTTGGCGAGCAGCAGATCCAGCATGGACGCCTCGTCCACCACCACCAGGTCGGCGTCCAGCGGCCGGTCCCGGTCGTAGGCCGCGTCCCCGCCGGGCTTCAGCTCCAGCAGCCGGTGCACGGTGGACGCCTCGGCGCCGGTCAGCTCGGCGAGCCGCTTGGCGGCCCGGCCGGTCGGCGCGGCCAGCAGCACCTTGGCCCGCTTGGCCCGGGCCAGCTCCACGATCGAGCGCACGGTGAAGGACTTGCCGCAGCCGGGTCCGCCGGTCAGCACGGCCACCTTCTCGGTCAGCGCGAGCTTGACCGCGGCCTCCTGCTCCGGGGCGAGCTCGGCCCCGGTACGGCCCTTCAGCCACCCGAGCGCCTTGTCCCAGTCCACGTCCCTGAACCCCGGCATCCGGTCCTCGCCGGTCCGCAGCAGCCGCAGCAACTGGGCCGAGAGGGAGACCTCGGCGCGGTGGAAGGGGACGAGATAGACGGCCGTGACCGGCTCCCCCGCATCCCCTTCCGGACCGGGGACCTTCTCCCGTACGACCCCCGGCTCGGCCCCTTCCTCCGGGGGCTCGGCCAGCTCGGCGAGGCACTCGATGACCAGCCCGGTGTCGACCTGGAGGAGCTTCACCGCGTCGGCGATCAGCCGCTCCTCCGGCAGGAAGCAGTGGCCCTGGTCGGCGGACTGGGACAGCGCGTACTGAAGGCCGGCCTTGACCCGCTCCGGGCTGTCGTGCGGGATGCCGACCGACTGGGCGATCTTGTCGGCGGTCAGGAAGCCGATGCCCCAGACGTCGGCGGCCAGCCGGTACGGGTGCTCCCTGACGACGGAGATCGACGCGTCCCCGTACTTCTTGTAGATCCGTACGGCGATGGAGGTCGACACCTCGACGGTCTGGAGGAAGAGCATCACCTCCTTGATCGCCTTCTGTTCCTCCCAGGCCTCGGCAATCTTCTTCGTCCGCTTCGGGCCGAGCCCCGGGACCTCGATCAGCCGCTTCGGCTCCTCCTCGATGATCCGCAGCGTGTCCAGCCCGAAGTGCTGGGTGATCCGGTCGGCGAAGACCGGCCCGATGCCCTTGACCAGCCCCGACCCGAGATAGCGCCGGATGCCCTGGACGGTCGCGGGCAGCACGGTCGTGTAGTTCTCGACGTGGAACTGTCTGCCGTACTGCGGGTGCGACCCCCAGCGGCCCTCCATCCGCAGCGACTCCCCCACCTGGGCGCCGAGCAGCGCACCGACGACCGTGAGGAGGTCGCCCGCGCCTCTGCCGGTGTCGACCCGGGCGACCGTGTAGCCGTTCTCCTCGTTGGCGTACGTGATCCGCTCCAGCACGCCTTCGAGCACGGCGAGCCGCCGCTCGGCCGTGGGGTTCCCCGCCTGATTGGACATGATCCGACGGTACCGGCGGGGTCTGACAGCGGGCACTGTTACTGTGCGTACTCGTGTACGAACCCAACAGGCGAGACCGGACCGAGGAGTTCCACGCCCGCATCGCGTCGGCCGTGGCAGGCACGCCGTACCGGCTGCACCGGACCGGGACCGGCTTCGAGCTGACGGCGGACGTCCCCGGCCCGGACCGCCAGACCCACACCTACCGCGTGGAACTGCGCCCGCAGGAGCTGGCGTTCACGATGACGGATGTCGTCCGGACCTCCGCGCGCGAGTCGGGGCTGTTCGGCGCGGGCCGGGAGAGGTCCGTGTCCGTCGGCCGCAGCGTGTACATCGCCAAGAGCCGGGCCCTGGACGGCTCCGGCCGCTGGGAGACCTTCCGGTCCGCCGACGGCCACCGGCTGATCCGGGGCGTGGCCGGAGAGCTGGGCTGGCACGAGCAGAGGCCCGCGAGCGCGAAGGCCGCCAAAATCGCCGGCCTCCTCGGCGGCGCCGTCGCCCTGGCCGTCCTGATCGGCCTCGCCGCGGTGTTCCTGGCGCGGGGCTGAGGCGGCACGACGAGGGGCACGGCTCCGGCTCCCTCGGCCTACGGGTGCTTCTTCAGGGCTTCGAGGAAGGCGGTGAAGGCGGGCAGGGGGAAGGTGAGGGTGGCTCGGGCGGGCGCTTTCGAGTCGCGGATGGATGTGTGGGTGGGGGTGGTGGCGACTTCCACACAGGCGTTGCCGTCGTCGGGTCCCGAGTAGGACGACTTACGCCAGTTGTCCATGAGGCGCCTCATAGCTCCTTCGCCAGCCGGTTGATGAAGTCACGTGACCGCCCGGGGTCGAGTGCCACGGCCTCCACTTTACGGAAGCGCGTTCGAAAGACGCTGAGCTGCGCTTCGGAGTCGATGAACGCGGAGCCATGGGGTACGTCCCGTACCACCGTGTCGAGCTTGGGAACCGGGCCGTCCACATAGGTCATGGCACTCCCGGCCCGAGCGAAGCCGTCCAGGTCGAACGGGATCACACGCACCGCGATGTGGCCGGCTTCCGAGCATTCCAGGAGCTTGACGAGTTGAGCCCGGGAGGCGGCGCGATCGCTGACCCGGATCCGCAGGGCAGCCTCGTGGACAACCAGTTCGTAAGGGGCGGAGATCCGCTGGCGCCTCATCCGGTGCCGGACGCGCAACTCCAGTTCGCCAGGGGTGAGCTCGGGAATCCTTGAGGAGAAGACCGCGCGGGCGTATTCCTCCGTCTGCACCAGACCCGGCACGTAAAGGATCGCCACTTCCCGCAACCGGGCAGCGTGGTGCTCCAGTTCGGCGAGGTCCAGAAAGGACGTGGGGAGCAGGCGCCGGTACTCCTCCCACCACCCTCGTGTCCTGTCGGTGGCCATGCCGACCAACGCCTCGATGAACTCCCCGTCCGTACAGGCGTAATGCGACGCCAGACGGCGCACTCGGGCCTCGCTCACCCCTGCGATGCCGGACTCGATCTGGCTGACCACCGGCGCGGTGACACCGAGCAGGGATGCCGCCTCCCTGGCGGTCAGGCCCGCCGCCTCACGGAGTCTCCGCAACTCGACCGCCAGCCGCAGCTGACGCGCCGTCGGCTCACTCCGCAAGGCCATCCGATGCCCTCCCAACGCGCCTGCCGCGCACCGCTCTTTCGGGCGTCAGGTTACGCGACCGGCTTGCGGGGTTTAAATGTTTAGCCCTACCGTCGGTGACGCATCGCACACGCTGCGGAAGTGCACCGCTCCGCCCTGCCATGACGGCTGCGGCAATGCCACCGCACGCGAAATCCCCACTGGCTGCACGGAGTTGATGACGCATGCCTGCCCCCGAGCCCGCCGAGACCTGGGACTACACCCTCTACATCCCCAACGACCTCAGAGCGGTGACCGTCTGCCGCCGCACCCTGCGCCTGATCCTCACCCTGCACGGTCTGATCGGCCTGGTGGACACCGCCGAACTGCTGGCGGCGGAGCTGGTGTCGAACGCCGTACAGCACACCAAGGGCCCGGCGGCGCTGAGGGTGCGCCGCACGGCGGAGGGCACGGTCTGGATCGGCGCCTGGGACACCGACCCCGCCCCGCCGGACCCGCCCCGCCCCCTGGACCAGGCGGCCGGCCTGGAGCTGGAGGAAGGACGCGGACTGGGCCTGGTGAAGGCGTGCGCGCAGTACTGGGGCTGGCAGCCGACCGCCAGGTTCGGCGACCGGGGAAAGTACGTGTGGTGTCAACTTCCGGCGGCCTAGCTCGTTGGCATAGTCGTACGGAAAGGGGAACCCCATGGTCGGTCAGTCGCACGAGGCGCTGCACCGGATCTTCCAGAAGGATCCGACCCTGCTGACGAAGGCGTTACAGAAGGTCCTGCACGTGCCCTTCCCCGAACCGAGGGAGATCGCCGCGCTGAACGTGGACCTCACCGAGATCGAACCGGTCGAACGCCGCGTCGACACGCTGCTGCGGGCGGAGACGGACGAAGGCACCTACCTCCTGGTGGTCGAGTCCCAGGGCAAGGTGGACGAGCGCAAGCGCGGCAGCTGGCCGTACTACCTGTCGTACCTGTACGAGAAGTACCGCTGCGAGCCCGTCCTCATCGTCATCACCCAGAGCAGTACGACCGCCAAGTGGGCCTCCCGGCCCATCCGGTTCGGCTTCCGGGACTGGCACTCGCTGACGGTACGACCCCTCGTGCTCGGCCCGGACAACGTCCCCGTCATCGCGGACGAGCGGGAGGCCGAACGCGACGTCCCCCTAGCGGTGCTCTCGGCGATGACACACGGGCGTGGCGCGCAGGCCCCGGCCATACTGGAAGCCCTGGCATCCGCCCTGCGGACCATCGACCCCGACAGTGCCGCAGTCTTCGTGCAGTTCGTGGACTCATGCCTGGCCGACCCCCAGGCGAAGCAGATGTGGAGGGACCTGATGACGGCGATCCAGTACTTCTGGCGACACCCGCTCGCGGAACAGGTGCGGGAAGAAGGGCGCGTCCAGGACCGTCAGGAGATGACGCTCCGCATCCTGGAATGGCGCGGCATCCCCGTCCCCGACGCCGTCCGCGACCGGGTCACCGCCTGCACCGACCTCGACCAGCTCGAACTCTGGGCCCAGCGCGCCGTCCAGGCCACGGACGCCGCACAGCTCTTCGCCGACCAGTAGACCGCGCCACAGCCGGAGGCCGGGCCACTCATCTGACCGGCCTCCCGGCCTACCCCGAGGCGAAGCAGACGCAGAGGAACCTGATTGATGGCGATCCAGTACTTCTGGCGACACCCCCTCGCCGAACAGGTGCGGGAAGAGGGGCGACAGCAGGGACTCAAGGAAGCGCGGGAACGGGGCCGCGTCCAGGCTCGGGCCGAGATGGTCCTTCGCCTCCTGGAATGGCGCGGCATCCCCGTCCCCGACGCCGTCCGCGACCGCGTCACCACCTGCACCGACCTCGACCAACTCCAACTCTGGGCCCAGCGCGCCGTCCACGCCACGGACGCCGCACAGCTCTTCGCCGACCAGGCCGCCGACCAGTAGGCCGCCCCGGAACGATCATTGCCAACGTCTGGGAATTAATGACCCACCCCTTGTTTACCCGCGGCTTCAGGCGGGGTTGGCTCTCCTCGGCCCGCGCGCACGTCCGGGCGGGGAGAGGGAGGGCCTGATGGTCGGCATGGAGGGCAGCGGGCTGGTCAGAGTCACGGAGTTCCAGCGTGCTGTCGCGACGACCACGGCGGTGGCCGGTGTGGTGTCCGTGGGGCTGCTGTGCGCGCTCGTCGGCACCTCGCAGCAGGACGCGGCGCTGGCCGCGGGAGCCGTCGCCGTCACCCTCGTGACCCTCGTCCTCGTTCCGCTGTCGCTCCGTCTGCCCGCCCGCCTGCGCCGCCAGTACGCAGAAGCGGCACCGGTCGAGCACGCCGGACAGGCGCGGGGCGGGCAGCAGTCCGCGGCGCGGCCGGCGTTGCGGAGCGCGGTCTGGATCGCCGTGCTGATCGGCGGCTGGATGACTGCCATCGGGCTGACCTCGCACCAGGTGACCGTCCCGGTGGTGCTGCTGCCGGTGGCCGTCTCGGGGTGGCTGCGGGCCAGGGCCACGGCGCGCTGGGAACAGGAGAACGCCGCCGCGCTGTGGCAGCGCGCCCCGCGCTGGGGCGGGTTCCGCGTCTCCTTCTACCGGGGCGCCCTCGGCTCCGCGCAGCCCGGCAGCTGAGCCGACGGGCGCAGGCCCTGAGGTCACGATCCGGTTTCGGGTGGTGGTTGAGGGCTTGATTACTTGCCGTGTAATCGATTCCAATCCTCCCTACAGCAGGGATGTAATCGATTCCACGAACTCACGAGGAGGTGAGCTCGATGGCGAGTATCAAGGACGTCGCCGCCGCGGCCGGTGTGTCCGTCGCGACGGTCTCGCGCGTCCTGAACGAGCACCCGTCGGTCAGCGCGGACGCACGCACGCGCGTGCTGGCCGCCGTGCAGGCCCTGGGGTACCGGCCGAACGGCGTCGCCCGGTCTCTGCGCACCGACCAGACCCATACGCTCGGACTGGTGATCAGCGACGTGCTGAATCCCTACTTCACCGAGCTGGCCCGCTCCGTCGAGGAGGAGGCCCGCGCCCTCGGGTACAGCGTGATCATCGGAAACGCGGACGAGCGGCCGGACCTCCAGGACCACCACGTACGCAGCCTCCTCGACCGGCGGATCGACGGACTGCTCGTCTCCCCCACCGACGGGGGCTCGCCCCTGATGCTGGACGCCGCGCGCGCGGGCACCCCGATGGTCTTCGTGGACCGGTGGATCCCCGGCGTGGAGGTCCCCGTCGTACGGGCCGACGGGCAGGCGGCCGTACGGGATCTCGTGGCGCATCTGCACCACCTCGGGCACCGGCGGCTGGCGATCATCGCCGGGCCGGCGGCCACCACCACCGGCAGTGAGCGCGTCGAGGCGTTCCGGGAGGCCATGGCCGAGTACGGGCTGGCCCTGCCCGACGCCTACGTCGGGCAGGGGGACTTCCAGGCCGAGAGCGGGCGGCGGGTGACGGAGGGGTTCCTGGACCTGGCCGAACCGCCGGAGGTCGTCTTCGCCGCCGACAACCTCATGGCGCTCGGCGCGCTCGACGCCGTACGCGCGCGCGGGCTGCGCGTACCGGACGACATCGCGCTGGCCGCCTTCGACGACATCCCCTGGTTCGTGCACACCGATCCGCCGGTCACCGCGATCGCCCAGCCCACCGGTGAGCTGGGGCGGGCCGCCGTACGGGCCCTGGTCGACCGGATCGAGGGGCGTACCCCCCGGTCCGTCACGCTGCCCGCCCGGCTCGTCGTACGCCGCTCGTGCGGTGAGCCGTCCGGCCGTACCACCGGCAAGAACCCCGTGACAGACAGGAGCCAGTCGTGAGCGACCCGGACGAGTTGCTGCGCATCGAGGGCATCCGCAAGGCCTTCCCCGGCGTGGTCGCGCTCGACGGCGTCGACTTCTCCCTGCGCCGGGGCGAGGTCCATGTGCTGCTCGGTGAGAACGGCGCCGGCAAGAGCACCCTGATCAAGATGCTCTCCGGGGCCTACACGCCCGACGAGGGCCGGATCCTGGCGGGCGGCCGGGAGGTGCGCATCCATGGCGCACAGGACGCCGAGCGGCTCGGCATCGCCACCATCTACCAGGAGTTCAACCTCGTACCCGATCTGACCGTCGCCGAGAACATCTTCCTCGGGCGGCAGCCGCGCCGGTTCGGGATGATCGACCGGAAGCGGATGGAGGCCGACGCCGAGGCCCTCCTCGCCCGCGTCGGGGTGAACGTGTCGCCCCGCGCGCGCGTGCGGGAACTCGGCATCGCGCGGCTCCAGATGGTCGAGATCGCCAAGGCGCTCAGCCTGGACGCGCGGGTGCTCATCATGGACGAGCCGACGGCCGTCCTCACCACGGAGGAGGTGGAGAAGCTCTTCGCCATCGTGCGCTCGCTGCGCGCGGACGGCGTGGGGATCGTCTTCATCACCCATCACCTGGAGGAGATCGCCGCCCTGGGGGACCGGGTCACCGTCATCCGGGACGGCAGGAGCGTCGGGCAGGTGCCCGCCTCCACCCCCGAGGACGAACTCGTACGGCTGATGGTGGGACGGTCCATCGAGCAGCAGTACCCGCGGCAGCGGGCCGAGCGGGGTGCCCCGCTGCTGAGCGTGGAAGGGCTCGGCCGCGACGGCGTCTTCCACGACGTCGGCTTCGAGGTGCACGCCGGTGAAGTCGTCGGCATCGCGGGGCTCGTCGGGGCCGGACGGACCGAGGTCGTACGGGCGGTGTTCGGTGCCGATCCGTACGACAGGGGTGTCGTCCGGGTCGCCGGGGCGCAGCTCAAGCGGCATGACGTGAACGCCGCCATGGCGGCCGGGATCGGGCTCGTCCCGGAGGACCGCAAGGGTCAGGGGCTGGTCCTGGACGCCTCCGTGGAGGAGAACCTGGGGCTCGTCACCCTGCGGTCCGCGACCCGGGCGGGGCTGGTGGACCGGGCGGCGCAGCGCACGGCGGCCGAGCGGATCGCGGTGCAGCTCGGGGTGCGGATGGCCGGCCTCGGGCAGCAGGTGCGGACCCTGTCCGGCGGCAACCAGCAGAAGGTCGTCATCGGCAAGTGGCTGCTCGCCGACACCCGGGTGCTGATCCTCGACGAGCCGACGCGCGGCATCGACGTCGGCGCGAAGGTCGAGATCTACCAGCTGATCAACGAGCTGACGGCCGCCGGTGCCGCGGTACTGATGATCTCCAGCGATCTGCCGGAGGTGCTCGGCATGAGCGACCGGGTCCTGGTGATGGCGCAGGGCCGGATCGCCGGCGAGCTGTCGGCCGAGGAGGCCACGCAGGACGCGGTGATGTCCCTCGCCGTCAGCACACCCAGCACGGAAACCACTACCGAACGGGAGGCCACCCGTGGCCACTGACACGCTCAAGAGCACGACGGGCGCGGGTGGCGCCCCGGGGGCCCTGCGCCGGCTGCTCCTCGACAACGGCGCGCTCACCGCGCTGATCGTCCTCGTCATCGCGCTGTCGGCGCTGTCCGGGGACTTCCTGACCACCGACAACCTGCTCAACATCGGTGTCCAGGCCGCCGTCACGGCGATCCTCGCCTTCGGTGTCACCTTTGTGATCGTCTCGGCCGGCATCGATCTGTCGGTGGGCTCGGTGGCCGCGCTGTCGGCGACCGTGCTGGCGTGGAGCGCCACCCGGCACGGGGCGCCGGTCCCGGTGGCGGTCCTGCTCGGGATCGCGACGGGTGTGGTGGCCGGTCTGGTGAACGGTTTCCTCACCGCGTACGGCAAGCTGCCGCCGTTCATCGCGACGCTCGCGATGCTGTCGGTGGCCCGCGGTCTGTCCCTGGTGATCTCGCAGGGCTCTCCCATCACCCTGCCCGGCTCGGTCTCGCACCTCGGTGACACCCTGGGCGGCTGGCTGCCGGTGCCCGTGCTGGTCATGGTGGTGATGGGGCTGATCTCGGCGCTGGTGCTGGGGCGGACGTACATCGGACGTTCGATGTACGCGATCGGCGGCAACGAGGAGGCCGCGCGGCTGTCCGGGCTGCGGGTGCGCCGGCAGAAGCTCGCCATCTACGCGCTGTCCGGTCTGCTCGCCGCCATCGCCGGTGTCGTCCTCGCCGCCCGGCTGTCCTCGGCGCAGCCGCAGGCCGCCGACGGCTACGAGCTGGACGCGATCGCCGCGGTCGTCATCGGCGGTGCCTCGCTGGCCGGCGGCACCGGCAAGGCCTCCGGCACGCTGATCGGCGCGCTGATCCTGGCGGTGCTGCGCAACGGCCTCAACCTGCTCGACGTCTCGGCGTTCTGGCAGCAGGTCGTGATCGGTGTCGTCATCGCGCTGGCGGTGCTGCTGGACACGGTCCGCCGCAAGGCGGGCGCGGCGCCGGTGACCACCGGCGGTGGCGGTAACAAGGGCCGGCAGGCGGCGACGTACGGGCTCGCGGCCGTGGTGACCGTGGCGGTGGTCGGGGCGACCTCGTTCCTGCACAGCGGTTCGCCGGCGTCGGCCACGCCGCGGCTGGGGCTGTCGCTGTCCACCCTCAACAACCCGTTCTTCGTGCAGATCCGGGCGGGCGCGCAGGCCGAGGCCGGGAAGCTGGGCGTCGACCTGACCGTGACCGACGCCCAGAACGACGCCTCGCAGCAGGCCAACCAGCTCCAGAACTTCACCAGTTCGGGCCTGGGCGCGATCATCGTCAACCCCGTCGACTCGGACGCGGCGAGCAACTCGGTCAAGGCCGCGGGCAGAGCGGACATCCCGGTCGTCGCCGTCGACCGGGGCGTCAACAAGGCGTCCGTGGACACGCTGGTGGCCTCCGACAACGTGGCCGGCGGTGAGCTGGCGGCCCGGACGATCGCCGAGAAGCTGGGCGGCAAGGGCAGGATCGTGATCCTCCAGGGCCAGGCGGGCACCTCGGCGGCCCGGGAGCGGGCGGCGGGATTCGCCGCCGGGCTGAAGGCCTACCCGGGCATCCGGGTGCTGGCCGAACAGCCCGCCGACTTCGACCGCACCAAGGGGCTCGACGTGATGTCGAACCTGCTCCAGGCCCACCCGGACGTGCAGGGCGTCATCGCCGCCAACGACGAGATGGCCCTCGGCGCGATCAAGGCGCTGGGCGCCAAGGCCGGCCGGTCGGTGCAGGTGGTCGGCTTCGACGGCACCCCGGACGGGCTGACGGCGGTCAAGGACGGCACGCTGTACGCGTCGGTCGCCCAGCAGCCGTCCCAGCTGGGCCGGATCGCAGTGGACAACGCGCTGAAGGCGGTCCAGGGCAAGAAGGTGCAGCCGATGGTGAAGGTGCCGGTGAAGGTGGTCACGAAGGACAACGTGGCCGGTTTCACCGGATGACCCGGCGGACATAGCCGGTCACGGGGACGGGCGGACGGCCGTACACGCCGGTGGCGGCCGTCCGCCCGCAGTCATCTCTCAGGGGAGTCAACTGATGTACGACTACGACCTGCTGGTCGTGGGCTCGGCCAACGCCGACCTGGTGATCGATGTCGAGCGGCGGCCCGGCCCCGGCGAGACCGTGCTCGGCGGTGACCTCGCCGTGCACCCGGGCGGCAAGGGCGCCAACCAGGCGGTCGCGGCCGCCCGGCTCGGCGCGGGTACGGCACTGCTGGCCCGGGTCGGCGACGACGGCCATGGCCGGCTGCTGCTGGACTCCCTGCGCTCGGCCGGGGTCGACACGGTGGGCGTGCTGGTGGGCGGGGCCCCGACGGGCGTCGCGCTGATCACCGTCGACCCGTCCGGGGACAACAGCATCGTGGTGTCCCCGGGCGCCAACTCCCGGCTGACGCCCGCGGACGTCCGGGCGGCCGGGAGCCTGTTCCACGCCTCGCGCGTGGTGTCGGCACAGCTGGAGATCCCGCTGGAGACGGTGGTGGAGGTGGTGCGGAACCTGTCGCCGGACAGCCGCTTCGTGCTGAACCCCTCGCCGCCGCGCGCGGTGCCCGCCGAGGTGCTGGCGGCCTGCGACCCGCTGATCGTCAACGAGCACGAGGCGCGGGTGATCCTCGGTGACGCCCCGGCCGGGGAGGACCCCGCGGACTGGGCGCGGCTGTTGCTGGCGAAGGGCCCGCGCTCGGTGGTGGTGACGCTGGGCGCCGAGGGGGCGCTGGTGTGCGACGGCTCCGGGGTGACCCGGGTGCCGTCGGTGACGGTGGACGCGGTGGACACCACGGGGGCGGGTGACGCCTTCACGGCGGCGCTGGCCTGGAAGCTGGGCGCCGGTGCCACGCTCGCCGGGGCGGCGGCCTACGCGGCCCGGGTGGGTGCGGCGGCGGTGACCCGGCGGGGTGCGCAGGAGTCGTACCCGACGGCCGCGGAGGTCGAGGGTCTGGCCGCGGAGGTCGGGGCGCGGTGAGGAAGTCGGGCATCCTCAACCGCCATCTCGCGGGTGCGCTGGCCGAGTTGGGGCACGGACACGGGGTGCTGGTGTGCGACGCGGGCATGCCGGTCCCGGACGGGCCGCGCGTCGTCGACCTCGCCTTCCGCGCCGGTGTCCCGTCCTTCGCCGAGGTCCTGGACGGGCTGCTGGCCGAGCTGGTCGTGGAGGGAGCCACGGCGGCGCAGGAGATCCGGGCGGCCAATCCGGCGGCGGCCGCCCTGCTGACCGGCCACTTCCCCGACCTGACCCTGGTCCCGCACGAACGCCTGAAGGAACTGTCGGCGCAGGCCCGGCTGGTGGTCCGCACGGGCGAGGCGCGGCCGTACGCGAATGTGCTGCTGCGGTGCGGGGTGTTTTTCTGAGGGGTCGGAGGGCGGCCGGTCCGGGGCCGTGCGCCCTTCGGTGAACCGGCCGTGGGGCTCCGCCACGTCCGCGGCGTGGGCTGTACCGGCAGGCGGAGCCGGGCTTCCCGGCGCATCCGGCCTCGGGCGTACGGACTATCCCTTCGCCCGCGGCACCCCCGTCGACCCCCGCACCATCAGTTCCCCCCGCACCGAGGCGATTCCGCCGGGCGGGGGTTCCTCGCGGCCCATCGCGATGCGGCCCGCCCGGGCGCCCGCCTCCGCCAGGGGCAGCCGTACCGTCGTCAGCGAGGGCACCGCGTCGATGCTGAACGGCAGGTCGTCGAAGCCGGCGACCGAGACGTCGTCCGGGATCCGCAGCCCGGAGTCGCGCAGTGCCGCGCACGCGCCCAGCGCGACGGAGTCGTTCGCGGCGACGATCGCGGTCAGGGAGGGGTCGCGGCGCAGCAGCTCCAGCGTGGCCTCGTAGCCGGACCGGCGGTCGTAGCGGCCGTGCACCGTCCAGCGCGGGTCCTCCTCGACGCCGGCGGCGGTCAGGGCGTCGCGGTGGCCCTCCAGACGGTGCCGGGTCGTGGTGCGCTCCTCCGGGCCGGCGATGTAGCCGAGGCGGCGGTGGCCGAGGCGGATGAGGTGGTCGGTGAGGGCGCGGGCGCCGCCGCGGTTGTCGAAGGTGAGGGCGACGGCCTCGGTGTCCGGCACCGGCGGGCGCCCGCACAGCACCACCCGGGTCCCGGCGTCCGCCAGCTTGCGCAGCTTCGCCGCGACCGCCGCCGCGTGCTGGGCGTCCTCGACGGCGCCGCCGGTCAGCACCACCGCGGCGGCCCGCTGGCGTTGCAGCAGGGTCAGATAGGTCAGCTCGCGCTCCGGGGAGCCGCCGGTGTTGCAGACGACCGCGAGCCGCTCGCCGCCCGCGCGGCCGCCCCCGACGCCCCCGATCTCGCCCTGGATGGCGCTCGCCATGATCCCGAAGAAGGGGTCGGCGATGTCGTTGACGAGGATGCCGACCAGGTCGGAGGTGGCGGCCGCGAGGGCGCTGGCGGGGCCGTTGAGGACGTAGTCCAGTTCGTCCACGGCCCGCAGCACGCGGTCGCGGGTGGCGGCGGCCACCGGGTAGTTGCCGTTCAGCACGCGCGACACCGTCGCGGGCGAGACCTGGGCGCGGGCCGCCACGTCCGCCAGGGTCACCGTCATCGTCGTCCTCCGGTCGCGCATATGTCGTACGCCCTCGTAGACAGCCAGGCGCTGCTCCTGGTTCCGAGCAGATCTTCCAGCAGACCTTAAGGCCATGACCCCGAGTTGTTCGCCCCCTCGAACAACTCGAAGGGGACACGGTCTTGTAGAGACCGTGTCCAGGGGCTAGCTTCGGGGAGTATAGAAAGCGCTTGCTGCATGCCGTACTGCTGTACCGGCTCGCCGAAGGGAACTGACGTGACACGCAAGACGGTGCGGATCGCCATGAACGGCGTGACCGGGCGCATGGGCTACCGCCAGCACCTCGTCCGGTCCATCCTGGCCCTGCGCGAGCAGGGCGGCCTCGATCTCGGCGACGGCACCGTGCTGTGGCCCGAGCCCATCCTGCTCGGCCGCCGCGAGCAGGCCCTGCGGGACATCGCCGACCGGCACGGTCTGGAGCACGTCTCGACCGACCTGGACGCGGTCCTCGCCGACGACACCGTCGACATCTACTTCGACGCACAGGTCACCGCCGCCCGCGAAGCGGCGATCAGGAAGGCCGTCGCGGCCGGCAAGCACATCTACACCGAGAAGCCGACGGCGACCGGATTGGAGGGCGCGCTGGACCTCGCCCGCCTGGCGCGGCAGCAGGGCGTCAAGCACGGGGTGGTGCAGGACAAGATCTTCCTGCCGGGCCTGCTGAAGCTGAAGCGGCTGATCGACGGCGGCTTCTTCGGCCGCATCCTCTCCGTCCGGGGCGAGTTCGGCTACTGGGTCTTCGAGGGCGACTGGCAGCCCGCCCAGCGCCCCTCCTGGAACTACCGCGCCGAGGACGGCGGTGGCATCGTCGTCGACATGTTCCCGCACTGGGAATACGTGCTGCACGAGCTGTTCGGCCGGGTGACGTCCGTACAGGCGCTGGCCACCACGCACATCCCGCAGCGCTGGGACGAGCAGGGCAAGCCGTACGACGCCACCGCCGACGACGCCGCCTACGGGATCTTCGAGCTGGAGGGCGGCGCCGTCGCCCAGATCAACTCCTCCTGGGCGGTCCGCGTCCACCGCGACGAACTGGTCGAGTTCCAGGTCGACGGCACCGAGGGCTCGGCGGTGGCCGGTCTGCGCACCTGCCGCGTCCAGCACCGCTCCGCGACCCCCAAGCCGGTCTGGAACCCGGACATCCCGGCCACCGAGGTCTTCCGCGACCAGTGGCAGGAGGTCCCCGACAACCAGGAGTTCGACAACGGGTTCAAGGCGCAGTGGGAGCTGTTCCTGAAGCATGTTTACGCCGACACCCCGTACCACTGGGACCTGCTGGCCGGCGCCCGCGGCGTGCAGCTCGCCGAGCTGGGGCTGAAGTCCTCCGCGGAGGGCCGTCGTATCGACGTACCGGAGATCTCGCTGTGACCATCCGACTGCCCGCCCCCGACGGCACCCTGCGCAGCTACGAACCCCGCGCCGAGCCCCTGCCGACGGTGCCCGGCGCCCCCTTCACCTCCCGTACGGTCTTCGCCGCGGCCCATGTCGTCGCCGACCCCCGGGCGGACGTCTCGCCCGACTCCCCGGCCGCCTTCGACTGGGACGCGACCCTCGCCTTCCGCCGCCATCTGTGGTCCCACGGACTCGGCGTCGCGGAGGCGATGGACACCGCCCAGCGTGGGATGGGCCTGGACTGGGCGGGCGCCGCCGAGCTGATCCGGCGCAGCGCCGCCGAGGCGAAGGCGGTCGGCGGCCGGATCGCCTGCGGCGTCGGCACCGACCAGCTCACCGCCGGCACCCTCCCGGAGATCCGCGCGGCCTACGAGGAGCAGCTGGCCGTCGTGGAGGAGGCGGGCGCCCAGCCGATCCTGATGGCCTCCCGCGCCCTGGCCGCAGCCGCTTCCCGCCCCCAGGACTACCTCGACCTCTACGGCCACCTCCTGCGCCAGTCCGCCCGGCCGGTGGTCCTGCACTGGCTGGGCCCGATGTTCGACCCGGCCCTGGAGGGCTACTGGGGCTCGGCGGACCTGGACGCGGCCACCGGCACCTTCCTGGAGGTGATCGCCGCCCACCCCGACAAGGTCGACGGCGTCAAGATCTCCCTGCTGGACGCGGAGCGCGAGATCGACCTGCGCCGCCGTCTGCCGCCCGGCGTCCGCTGCTACACCGGCGACGACTTCCACTACCCCGAGCTGATCGCGGGCGACGACCACGGCTTCAGCCACGCCCTGCTGGGCGTCTTCGACCCGCTCGGCCCGCTCGCGGCCGAGGCGGTACGGGTGCTGGACACCGGCGACGTGGCGGGCTTCCGCGCCCTCCTGGACCCCACGGTCGCACTCTCCCGCCACCTCTTCCAGGCCCCGACCCGCTTCTACAAGACCGGCGTGGTGTTCCTCGCCTGGCTCGCGGGCCACCAGGAACACTTCACCATGGTGGGCGGCCTCCAGTCGGCCCGCTCCCTGCCGCACCTCACCCGCGCCTACCAACTCGCCGACACCCTGGGCCTGTTCCCGGACCCGAAGCTGGCCGAGGAGCGGATGAAGACCCTGCTCGCCCTGTACGGAGTGGCCCAGTGACCGGTCTCGAACGCTTCTCGATCAACCAGATGACGGTGAAGCAGCTGTCCCTGCCCGAACTGGCCGACGCCTGCACCGCGTCGGGCGTCACCCAGGTCGGCCTGTGGCGCGAGCCGGTCCGGTCGTACGGCGTGGAGGCGGCGGCCAAGCTGGTCCGTGAGGCGGGCCTGACGGTGACGACCCTGTGCCGCGGCGGCTTCTTCACCCAGATCGACCCGGAGGCGCGGGCCGCGGCCCTGGCCGACAACCGGCGGGCGATCGAGGAGGCGGCGACCCTCGGCACCGACACCCTGGTCCTGGTCTCGGGCGGCCTGCCCGCGGGCTCCCGGGACCTGCCCGGCGCGCGCGAGCGCGTCGCCGACGCCCTCGCCGAACTGGGCCCGTACGCCGAGCAGCACGGCGTACGCCTCGCCCTCGAGGTGCTGCACCCGATGTACGCCGCCGACCGCTGCGTGGTCTCCACCCTGGCCCAGGCCCTGGACCTCGCGGAACGCTTCCCGGCCCGGCAGGTGGGCGTGGCGGTGGACACGTACCACGTCTGGTGGGACGACACGGCGCCCGCCCAGATCGCCCGGGCCGGCGCCGGCGGCCGTATCCACGCCTTCCAGCTCGCCGACTGGACCACCCCGTTGCCCGAGGGCGTGCTCAACGGCCGGGGCCAGCTCGGCGACGGCTCGATCGACCTGCGGCAGTGGCGGGGCCACGTGGAGGCCGCCGGCTTCACCGGCCCGATCGAGGTCGAACTCTTCAACGAGGCGCTGTGGTCCCGGGACGGCCGCGAGGTACTGGCGGAGACGGCGGAGCGGTTCCTGCGGCACGCGGGCGAGTGACGCCGAGGTGTCGGCCGGCGCCCGGCGTTGCGCATCACCGGCCCCAGGCGGGGTACCTTCCGTGACCATGAAGCTGGCCTTCTCCACTCTCGGCGTGCCCGGGCTGCCCGTTCCGGAGGTCCTGGGGCTCGCCACCACGCACGGCTACCACGGCGTCGAACTGCGCGCCCATCCCGAGGAGCCGGTCCATCCGGGGCTCTCCCCCGCCGCCCGGGCCGAGACCGCGGCCCTGTTCCGCGGTGCCGGGGTGGAGGTGCTGGGCCTCGCCGGATACGCGCGGGTCGCCGCGCCCGGCGAGGACGGCCCGGTGCTGGACGAGATCTCGCAGCTGCTCCGGCTGGCCCATGACCTCGGCGCGCCCTTCGTCCGGGTCTTCCCCGGCGCCGACCCCGACCGCCCCCGGGAGGAGTCCGACGCGATCGCCGCGCGGCGACTCGGCACCGCCGCCGAGGACGCCGCCTCGCTCGGCGTCCGGATCCTGCTGGAGACGCACGACTCGCACCGCACCGGCGCCGAGGCGATCCGGGTGCTCGGTCCGGTCGGGCACCGGCAGGTGGGCGCGCTGTGGGACGTGATGCACAGCTGGCTGGGCGGCGAGCAGCCGGCCGAGACGTATGCGGCGCTCGCCCCGCACCTGGGCTATGTCCAGGTCAAGGACATCGCCTCGGCCGAGGACACGACTCCGCTGCCGCTCGGCGCGGGGGTGCTGCCGTTGACCGAGTGCGTGGACGTGCTGTCCCGGCAGGGGTGGGACGGGTGGTTGTGCTGGGAGTACGAGAAGCGGTGGTACGAGGGTGCCGCCCCGCTGGGCGGGCTGCTGCGGGCGGGGCGTGAGCACCTGGTACGGCTGCTGGAGGAGGCGGCCTGAACCGCGGGCGGCTGCCGCAGCGCGCCCCCGAACGCCTCGTTCCACGGACGGCTGCCGCGGCGCGCCACACACCTCGTTCCACGGGCGGCTACCGCAGCGCGCCGAACGCCTCGTGGAACGCTGGGAAGGTCTTGCGGACGCAGCCGGGGTCGTCGTACGACAGGCCCGGGGTGCGCAGGCCGGTCACCGCGAAGGACATCACGATGCGGTGGTCGCCGAAGGTCTTGATGGCGGTGCCGGGCGCGGGCGTGCCGGGCCGGATCTCGATCCAGTCGGGGCCGGTGGCCACGGGTACGCCGAGGCGCCGCAGGTTCTCCGCGCAGGCCTCCAGGCGGTCGCACTCCTTCACCCGGGTGTTGCCGACGTCCTCGATGCGGACGGGGCCGTCGGCGAACGGCGCGATCGCGGCCAGGGTCGGCATGGTGTCGGAGATGTCGCGCATGTTCACGGTCAGGCCGCGCAGTGTGCCCGTGCCGCGGACGGTCGTCCGGTCCTCGGCCACCGTGACCTGCGCGCCCATCCGGCGCAGGACGTCGACGAAGCGCAGGTCGCCCTGGAGGGCGCCGGCGCCGAGGCCGGGCACGGTCACCTCGCGGCCCGGGGTGACGGCCGCCGCGGCGAAGAAGTAGCCGGCGGTGGAGGCGTCCGGCTCGATAGCGTAGGTGGTGGCCCGGTAGCCGCCGGACGGCACGTCGTACACGTCCCCGTCGCGTACGACGTCCACGCCGAACGCCCGCATCATCGCCAGCGTGATCTCCACGTACGGCGCCGACACCAGGTCGGTGACCCGGATGCGCAGGCCGCGGCGGGTCAGCGGGCCGAGCAGCAGCAGCGCGGTCAGGTACTGGGAGGACAGCCCGGCGTCCAGCGTGACCTCGCCGCCGTCGACCCCGGCCGCCCGGACGGTGAGCGGATGGTGGCCCTCGGCCTCCTCGTGCCGCAGGTCGACGCCCAGGTCGCGCAGGGCACGGGTGAGCGGGCCGAGGGGGCGGCGGCGCATCTGCGGGGAGGCGTCGAAGCGGTAGGTGCCGTGTCCGGTGGCGGCCAGGGCGGGCAGGAAGCGGGCGGTGGTGGCGCCGTCCCGGCAGTAGACCTCGGCCTCGGCGCGGGCCGGCCCGGTGGGGCGGCCGTCCACCTGCCAGGCGTCCGGGGTACGGCCCACCCGGTAGCCGAGCCGGGTCAGGCCCTCGGCGAAGCCCTCGGTGTCGTCGGAGCGCAGCGGCCGGACCAGGGTGCTGACGCCGTCGGCGGCGGCCGCGAGGAAGAGGGCGCGGGCGGTGATGGACTTGGAGCCGGGGATGTCGACTGGGGGCATGGCGGAATCATGGCCGGTCGGTCCGGCACCCGGTGCCGCGTTCCAGGGGCTGGACCGGTTCCGGGTTACTGTGCAGTCCCTTGACGGAAAGAAACTTCCCGGCTATTGCTGACCCCTCGGAAGTTTCCTTCAGCGGTTCTCCTCTGGAAGGAGCGCACGTGCCCGACACCAGCACGGGAAACACGGGAAACGCGGGAAACGCGGGAAACACGGGAAACGCGGGAGACAGTGCGGGGCCGTCCAGACGGTCCGTGCTCGCCGCCACCGCGAGCCTGACCGCAGGCCTCACCGCCGGCCTCACCTCCGCCCTGACTCTGCCGGCCGCCGCCCAGGACGACCCCGGCCCCGGCCCCGCCGACGACCGCCGGCTGCGCGCCCTCATCTCCCGGATGACGCTGGAGGAGAAGGTCGGCCAGCTCTTCGTGATGCGGGTCTACGGCCACTCCGCCACCGCCCCCGACCAGGCCGACATCGACGCCAACCTCAAGGAGATCGGCGTCCGCACCGCCGCCGAGCTGATCGCGCGCTACCGGGTCGGCGGCATCATCTACTTCACCTGGGCCCACAACACCCGCGACCCGCACCAGATCGCCGACCTGTCCAACGGCATCCAGCGGGCGTCCCTGGAGCAGCCGCGCGGTCTGCCGGTGCTCATCGCCACCGACCAGGAGCACGGCGCCGTCTGCCGGATCGGCGCGCCCGCCACGCTGTTCCCCGGCGCGATGGCCGTCGGCGCCGGGGGTTCCCGGGCCGACGCCCGCACCCTCGGCCGGATCTCCGGGGCCGAGCTGCGCGCGATGGGCGTCAACCAGGACTACTCCCCCGATGCCGACGTCAACGTCAACCCGGCCAACCCGATCATCGGGGTGCGCTCCTTCGGCGCCGCCCCGGACGCGGTGGCGGAGCTGGTGGCGGCCGAGGTGCGGGGCTACCAGGCGTCCGGGGTGGCGGCGACCGCCAAGCACTTCCCGGGCCACGGCGACACCGCCGTGGACAGCCACACCGGCTTCCCCGTCATCACGCACAGCCGGGAGCTGTGGGAGAAGCTGGACGCCGTTCCGTTCCGGGCCGCGATCGCGGCGGGCATCGACTCGATCATGACGGCGCACATCCAGTTCCCGGCCCTGGACGACTCCGGCGACCCGGCCACCCTCTCCCCGGCGATCCTGACTGGCATCCTGCGCGGTGAACTCGGCTACGACGGCGTGGTGATCACCGACTCGCTCGGCATGGAGGGCGTGCGCACCAAGTACGGCGACGACCGGGTGCCGGTGCTCGCTCTGAAGGCCGGCGTCGACCAGCTGCTCAACCCGCCCTCGCTCGACGTGGCCTGGCATGCCGTACTGGCGGCGGTCCGGGACGGCGAGCTGACCGAGTCCCGCCTTGATGAATCGATCCTGCGCATTCTGCGGCTCAAGGCCCGCCTCGGGCTTCTCGACCGGCCCTACACCACCCGGGCCGAGGTCGACCGCACCGTGGGCATCGCGTCCCACCGGGCCGCCGCCGACCGGATCGCCGAACGGACCACGACCCTGCTGGTCAACGAGGACGGCATGCTGCCCTTCACGCCCCGCACCGCACGCCGGATCCTGGTCGTGGGCGCCGATCCCGTCTCCCCGTCCGGCACCACCGGGCCGCCCACCGCGGTCCTCGCCGCCGCCCTCACCGGGCTGGGCTTCACCGCCACGGCCCACCCCACCGGCACCGCCCCCACGGACGCGGTGATCGCCCAGGCGGTCGCCGCCGCGCGGGACGCGGACGCGGTGGTCGTGACGACGTACAACGTGACGGCGGGCAGTGCGCAGCGGACCCTGGTGCGGCAACTCCTCGGCACCGGGCGGCCGGTGGCGGCGCTCGCCGTCCGCAACCCCTACGACGTGGCCCAACTGCCCGAGGTGAAGGGGTACTTGGCCAGCTACTGCTGGACGGACACGGAACTGCGGGCCGCCGCGCGGGTGATCGCCGGACAGGTCGCGCCGCGCGGGAAGCTGCCGGTGCCGGTGGTCCGGGCGGACGATCCCGCGCAGGTGCTGTACCCGATCGGGCACGGGCTGACGTATCCGTCGTACGCAACGCACCAGGGCTGACCCCACCCGACAGGGGGAAAGCCGCCCGCAGTGCTGGCGTGGCCGCGCGGCCAGGGGTCACGCTGGGCGGGGGGTCTTTCGATGAGGGGTGCCGTACGGACGACCGTACTCCCGGCCGTGCTCGCGGCCGTGCTCGCCGTCGTACTCGCCTCCTGGCTGCTGACCGGCTGCCGGGGGCCGGCGGACGCCCCGGTGGGCAGCGCCCGCCCGGCCCCGGGCGCGGCCGGCGGACCCGGCGGCGTGTTCCTGGGCGTCGGGGCGTGCAGCTCCTTCGGCACGGCCGACGTCACCGAGGTGCCCTGCACCAGCGAGCGGGCCGCGGCCCGGGTCCTCGCCCGCTACGAGGGCGCCGCCGCCGACGGCCCGCTGTGCCCGCAGGCCACCGACTTCGTGCTGCACATCGGCGCCCAGCGGGGCACCGGCGACGCCGCCGTCCCGCCGGGCTACGCCTGCATGCGCGCCCTGGAGCCGCCGCACCCCGGCGATCCGGGCGGCGGGGGCGGGCCGCGCACCGTCCCCGGCGACTGCGTCTACACCTCGGGCGCGGGCCAGGTCCGGGAGACCGCCTGCGACGGCACGGGCCGGCAGCGGCCCCAGTACCGGATCACCCGGGCGGTACCGGACCGCTCCGCGTGCCCCGCGACGACGGTCCTCTACGTCCAGCTGGGCGGCCGGAACCCGGTGGGCTGCGCGCGCCGCCTGTGAGGTACGGCCGTACGGCGCTGGGGTACGGCCGTACGGCGCACTCCCGCCTGCGGCATATGCCGGGGTCGGTGATGCTGGCCGGAGTCGGCACGCCCGTGGACATGGAGGAGGCGGCATCGTGGCATCCGTGACCCGGATCGCGCTGGACGGCGGGGGCTACGTGCTCTTCGAGGCACCGCCCGGGGTGGAGGGCCCGGTGAAGGCCGGGCGGTTCGGCGACGCCGTACAGGAGCTGCCGGGCACCCTCCAGTCCGCGCTGGAGCCGGTCACGGACGCCGCCCAGGGGGCGCTGGAACAACTGCGCAAGGCGCGGCCCGACGAGATCAGGCTCCAGTTCGGCGTGGACCTGTCGGTGGCGGCCGGCGCGATGATCACCAAGGGCGAGGCCGGCTGCCACCTGCGCGTCACGGTGATCTGGTTCAACGGAGACGCGTGACGCCATGGACGCGGGAGGCGAGATCGGCAGCTCCGCGGACCTGCCCGCCGCGGTGACGCAACTGCTGGCCGCCGACGGGCAGGTGGCGGGGGCGGGCTTCCTGGTGGCCGAGGACACGCTGGTCAGCTGCGCGCATGTCGTCGAGAACGCGGGGAGCGGACCCGGTGCGGCAGTGCGGATGGCGTTCCCGCACGTGCCCGGCGCGGGGGTGGTGACCGGGCTGGTCCTGGAGGAACTCTGGCGCGCCCCGTCGGCGGAGGACATCGCCGTCGTCCGGCTCGCCGGGCCGGTGCCGGGCACCCGCACGGTGGCGTTGGGCTCCGCGGCGGGCTGCCAGGGGCACGAGGTGGTCTCCTACGGCTTCCCCTTCCAGGCGTTCCGCGGCGGCCACTTCGGTTCCGGCATCGCGGGAAACCTGCTGCCGGTGTCCGAGGACGTCGGTACGGTGCTCCAGCTGACCGGCGCGAACGACCTGACCACCGGCTTCAGCGGCGGCCCGGTCCTGGACGAGCGGACCGGCCTCGTCATCGGCATGCTCACCGGGATCACCGCCCCGGACCCGTTCGACCGGGGCCAGGGCATCGCCTACGTCACCCCGGCGGAAACGCTCCGCCGGGTGATGCCGGAACTGGCGGAGCGCGCGGTGTGCCCGTACCGGGGGCTGGAACCGTTCACCGCGGAGCACACGCGCTGGTTCCAGGGGCGCGGCGACGCCGTCCGGCAGGTGCTGGCGAACCTCGCCGCGCAACGCCGCCTCACCCTCCTCCTCGGCCCCTCCGGCTCCGGCAAGTCCTCACTGGTCCAGGCGGGGGTGCTGCCGGCGCTGGCGGAGGGCGCGGTGCCGGGCAGCGACCGGTGGCTGCCGGTGCTGGCCCGGCCCCGGCACGACCTGCCGGCCGAGATCGAGAGTGCGGGGCTGCCCGGGGCGGCGAGCGAGGGCATCGCGGCGGCCGCCAACCGCAGACTCGCCGCCGAGGGCGAGCACCACCGGGTGCTGCTGGTCATCGACCAGCTGGAGGAACTCCTGGTGCAGAGCGGCAACGGCCGGCTGCGGGCGGTCATCGACGAGATCACCACGCTCGCCGACGCCTACACCAAGCTCACCGTCATCCTGATCATGCGGGACGACTTCTATCCGCACCTCGCGGCCCTCGCCCCGCAGTTGCTGGAGGCCGCGATGCCGGGGCTGCTCAATGTGCCGGGCACCCTCAGCCGGCAGGACCTGCACGACATCATCACGCTGCCCGCCCGGGATGTCGGGCTGCGCTTCCAGCCGGGCCTGCCGGAACAGATCATCGGCGACGTCCTGGCGATCAGCCCGGAGGCGACGGTGACGTCCCAGGCGCCGGTCACCGTGCTGCCCCTGCTGGAGATGGCGCTCAGCCAGCTGTGGCTGCGGCGGGAGAACGGCTTCCTCACCCACGAGGCGTACCAGCGCATCGGGGCGGTGAGCGGCTCCCTGACCACCTGGTGCGACGAAGCCCTCGCCGAGCTGTCCCCCGAGCAGCAGTCGATCGCCCGCCGCGCGCTCACCTCGCTGGTGCGCCCGACCGACCCCAGCCACCATGTCAGCGCGGTACGCACCCAGGTGCCGCTGGACGAGCTGCGGGCCCTGGCGGCCGACCCGGGCAGGGCGCCCGACGCGGAGCAGCGGGCCGTGAACGACGTCCTCTCCGTACTGACCCGCCATCGCATCATCACCACCCAGACACTGCCCACCGCGCAGGCCCCCGGCGCGCCGCCCGGGGAAGCGGTGGCCGAACTGACCCACGAGGCGCTCATCCGGGACTGGGGTGCGCTGCGCAGGTGGGTGGACCAGGACCGCCGCTTCCAGGAGTGGCTCGAACGCGCCCGGGAGCGGCGCGCCGCCTGGGCCGAGCAGCGCAACCCCGGCGACCTGCTCGGCGGAACGGCCCTCGCGGAGGGCCTGGACTGGCAGCGGCGCCGGCATCTGCCGGCGGAGATCTCGGAGTACCTCGCGGCCAGCAGGCAGCATCAGCAGGCGGTGATCAGGAGGAGCAGGCGGCTGAACGCGATTCTGGCGGGGGTGCTGGCGGTTGCGTTGCTCGCGGGGGTGGTGGCGGTGTTTCAGTGGCGCAAGGCTGTCGGGGAGCGGCAGGCGGCGTTGTCGCAACAGCTCGCTGCCGAGGCCTACACCCTGATGAGGGCCAACCCCGAACTGGCCTCCCTGCTGGCCGTTGAGGCGTACAAGACGAGTCCCACCCCTGTATCGCAGGCGGTTCTGGAGACCGCCGCGGATCTCCCGCACTATCGGCGCCTCGCGGGTCACACCCAGCCGGTGACCTCGGTGGCGTTCAGCCGCAACGGTCGCATCCTCGCCACCGGCAGTTACGACCACACGGTGCGCCTGTGGGACATCACCACGGGAAGGCACCTCAGAACACTGACCGGACACACAGCGAAGGTGGAGGCGGTGGCCTTCAGTCCCGACGGTCACACCCTTGCCACCGGCAGCGATGACAACACCGCACGCATCTGGGACACCACCACCGGAAAGCGCATCAGAACACTGACCGGACACAAGGACTGGGTGACCAGCGTGGCGTTCAGCCCGGACGGCCGCACCGTCGCCACCGGCAGCCTCGACTCCACCGCAAGGCTCTGGGACCCGGCCACCGGAAGAACCCTCCGCACATTCGTCGGTCACAGCAACTCGGTGGAGGCGGTGGCCTTCAACCCCAAAGGCCCCACCCTCGCCACCGGCAGCGACGACAACACCGCACGCATCTGGGACCTCACCACCGGAAAGCACATCAGAACACTGACCGGACACACCGACGTGGTGGAGTCGGTGGCCTTCAGCCCGAACGGCCGCACCCTCGCCACCGGCAGTTACGACGACACCGCGGTCCTGTGGGACGTGGCGTCCGGGAAGATCCGCACCACATTGAGCGGGCACACCGACATCGTGTGGTCGGTCGCCTTCAGCCCGAACGGCCGCACCCTCGCCACCGCCAGCGCAGACCACACCGCACGCTTGTGGGACGTCACCACCGGTGCGGTGCGCGCCACGCTCCTGGGACACACCAGTACGGTGTACACCGCGGCGTTCAGTCCGGACGGCAGCACCCTGGCCACCGGCAGCACCGATCACAGCGTCCGCCTGTGGAATGTGACCACCGGTGCGATCCACACCAGTCTGGCCGGCCATACCGATGTGGTGACAGCCGCGGCGTTCAGCCCCGACGGCCGTACCCTCGCCACCGGCAGCTGGGATCGCACGGCCCGCCTCTGGGACGTGAAAGCGGGGAGGAGCCGCCGTAGTCTGACCGGGCACACCGCCAGGGTCGAGTCGGTGGCCTTCAGCCCCGACGGCCGCACCGTCGCCACCGGCAGCGACGACAGCACCGTGCGCCTGTGGGACGCCCACACCGGAAAGCACATCAGAACACTGACCGGACACATGGACGCGGTCGAGTCAGTGGCCTTCAGCCCGGACAGCCGCACCATCGCCACCGGCAGCGACGACAACACCGTGCGCCTGTGGGACGCCCACACCGGAAAGCACATCAGAACACTGACCGGACACATCGACGCGGTCGAGTCAGTGGCCTTCAGCCCCGACGGCCGCACTCTCGCGAGCGGCAGCGACGACGAAACCGTTCGTCTGTGGCACGCCAAGACCGGAAAGCACATCAGAACACTGACCGGCCATACCGAGGTGGTCAACGCCGTGACCTTCAGCCACGACGGCCGCACGCTCGCGAGCGGCAGCAGCGATTTCACCGTCCGGCTGTGGGACACGTCCGACTACCGGCTCCGCACCACGGTGCGCACCAGCAGGGTCCAGGCGGTGGCGTTCAGCCCGGACAGCCGGACTCTCGCCACCGGCAGCCAGGATTCCACGGCGCGGCTCTGGGACGCGACGGCCGGCACCCTGCGGTTCACCATGATCGGGCACAACGACTGGGTCAACGGCGTGGCGTTCAGCCCCGACGGACGCCTCGTCGCCACCGCCAGCGGCGACCACACGGCGCAGTTGTGGAATCCCGTGCTTCCCAAGCCGGCCACAGCCATCCGCGACGTGTGCCAGGCCGTCAAGCGCGACCTCACCCGGGAGGAACGGACCGCGTATCTACAAGGCCACTCGGTAGGCCACGTCTGCCCCACCCACCCCTGACGGGCATCCTCAGCACAGAATCCACCCCGAGCTAGCCCCCTGCCCGGCCACCGCCCCCGTCACCCACACGCAGCGGTGGCCCGCGTGGACGGTGACCGGGCCGGCCTGGTAGCGGAAGGTGCCCTTGTCGATGACCGGGCGGCTGCCGCGGGCCTGGATGCTGACCGACATCGGGCGTCTGGCGCCGACGGACTTGGGGATGGTGACGGCGCAGACGAAGGCGTTGTGACGGTAGATGTGCACCGCGCCGGTCCGGAAGCTCAGGGTCCGCACCTCGTGCCCGGCACAGCTGCCGCCGCCCGAGGCCTGCGCGGTCGCGGGTACCGCGAGCGCGAGCGCTCCGGACGCGGCCAGCACGGTCGCACCCAGCGCGAGGCGCCGGCGTATCGCACCACTGTCCACTGTCGTCCTCCCCGTACCTCGGCCCTGCGTCCCAGGACCGTACTGATGTACGGACGCACGACATGTGTCGACGGTTGCACGGGCGTCAGCGGAACGCGTCAGTCCGGGGAGCGGGCGGCTCACCCGTGCACGCCCACCGGCGCCTCCGGTTCGGCCTGGCCGACGAAGGTGCGCCACAGCTCGGCGTACCGGCCGCCGCGGGCGAGGAGTTCCTCGTGGGTGCCGTCCTCCGCGACCCGGCCGTGGTCCATGACGACGACCCGGTCGGCGCGGGCGGCGGTGGTGAGGCGGTGGGCCACCACCAGGGTGGTACGGCGGCCCGCCAGCCGGTCGGTGGCCTGGTTGACCTGGGCCTCGGTGGCGAGGTCCAGGGCGGCCGTGGCCTCGTCCAGCAGCAGGATGTCGGGGTCGACCAGTTCGGCGCGGGCGAGCGCGATCAGCTGGCGCTGGCCCGCCGAGAGGTTGCGGCCGCGCTCGGCGACCTCGTGCAGGTAGCCGCCCTCGAGGGTGGCGATCATCTCGTGCGCGCCGACCGCCCGCGCCGCCGCCTCCACCTCCGCGTCGGTGGCGTCGGGGCGGCCGTAGGCGATGGCGTCGCGGACCGTGCCGGGGAAGAGGTACGCCTCCTGGGGGACGACGCCGAGGCGGTGGCGGTACGAGGTGAGGTCCAGGGTGCGCAGGTCGGCGCCGTCGGCCGTGACCCGGCCGGAGGTGGGGTCGTAGTAGCGGGCCACCAGCTTGACGAGGGTCGACTTTCCGGCGCCCGTCTCGCCGACGAAGGCGACCGTCTGGCCGGCCGGGATCGTCAGGTCGATGCCGCTCAGCGCCTCCTCGTCGGCGCCGTAGGAGAAGTGCACGTCCTCGAAGGTGATGTCGCCGCGCAGGGACCGTACCTCCCGCGGCTCCTCGGCGGTCCCGGTGGAGGCCGGCTCGCGCAGCAGTTCCTGGATGCGGCCCAGCGAGACGGTGGCCTGCTGGTAGCCGTCGAAGACCTGGGAGAGCTGCTGGACGGGGGCGAAGAAGAGGTCGATGTACAGGAGGTAGGCGACCAGGGCGCCGGTGGTCAGGGTGGCCGCCTCGACCCGGCTCGCGCCGGCGATCAGCACGGACGCCGAGGCCACCGAGGACAGCAGCTGGACGAAGGGGAAGTAGATGGATATCAGCCACTGGCCGCGGATGCGGGCGGAGCGGTAGTCGGCGCTGCGCTCGGCGAAGCGCCGGGCGCCGTCCCGCTCCCGCCGGAAGGCCTGCACGATCCGCAGCCCGGACACGGACTCCTGGAGGTCGGCGTTGACCGCGGAGACCCGCTCGCGGGCCAGCTCGTACGCCTTCACGCTCGCCCGGCGGAAGAAGAAGGTGGCCACGACCAGCGGGGGCAGCGTCGCGAAGACGACCAGGGCCAGCTGTACGTCGAGCACCAGCAGGGCGACCATGATGCCGAAGAAGGTGACGACCGAGACGAACGCGGTGACCAGGCCGGTCTGGAGGAAGGTGGACAGCGCGTCGACGTCCGTGGTCATCCGGGTCATGATCCGGCCGGTCAGCTCGCGCTCGTAGTAGTCGAGGCCGAGCCGCTGGAGCTGGGCGAAGATCTTCAGCCGGAGCGCGTACAGGACGCGTTCGCCGGTGCGGCCGGTCATCCGGGTCTCGCCGACCTGCGCCGCCCACTGCACCACGACCGTGCCCAGGCCCAGCAGGGCCGCCGTCCAGACCGCGCCCAGCGCCAGCTTGCTGACGCCCTGGTCGATGCCGTGCCGGATCAGCACCGGCAGCAGCAGGCCGGCGCCCGCGTCCGCCGCGACCAGCAGCAGGCTGACCAGCAGGGGCAGGCCGAAGCCGTGCAGCAGACGACGCAGGCCGTAGGAGTCCTCGGGGCGGACCGCGCGGGTCTCGTCTATGTCGGGGGTGTCGGTGGCCGGGGGCAGCGCCGCCACCTGGGCGAGCAGCTCGGGCGTGGCCGGGGTGCCGCCGAGCGCCTGGTCCTTGGGCTCCCGGGCGCCGGTCCACAGCCTCGGGGTGACGCCCCGCTCGGCGTCGAACTCGGCGTCGAGCTCGGCGCGGACGCTGGTGTCCTCCGCCGGCAGGGCGGGTTCGGGGTGGCCCGGGGAGACCCCGCCCAGCTCGTCCGGGTCGGTGAGCAGCCGCCGGTAGAGCGCCGAGCGCTGCTGGAGTTCCTCGTGCGTGCCCAGGTCGGCGAGGCGGCCGCCGTCGAGTACGGCGATCCGGTCGGCGAGGTTGAGGGTGGAGCGGCGATGGGCGATGAGGAGGGTGGTACGGCCCTCCATCACCCGTGCGAGGGCCTCGTGGATCTCGTGCTCCACGCGGGCGTCGACCGCCGAGGTGGCGTCGTCCAGGACGAGCAGCCGGGGGTCGGTGAGCAGGGCGCGGGCGAGCGCGAGGCGCTGGCGCTGGCCGCCGGAGAGGGTCAGGCCGTGTTCGCCGACCTTGGTGTCGTAGCCGTCCGGCAGCTCCCGGACGAACCCGTCGGCCTGGGCGGCGCGGGCGGCGGCCTCGATCTCCTCCTGGGTGGCGTCCGGGCGGCCGTAGGCGATGTTGTTGCGGACGGTGTCGGAGAAGAGGAAGGAGTCCTCGGGGACCAGGCCGATCGCGGCCCGCAGGGAGTCCAGGGTCAGCTCGCGGACGTCGTGGCCGCCGATCAGGACGGCGCCGCGGGTGACGTCGTAGAAGCGCGGCAGGAGCAGGGAGAGGGTGGACTTGCCGGAGCCGGAGGAGCCGACGACGGCGAGGGTCTCACCCGGGCGTATCTCGAAGCTGAGGCCCTTGAGGACGGGGCGCTCGTCGTCGTAGCCGAAGGAGACGTCGTCGAACTCGACCGTCGCGGGGGCGTCGGCGGGCAGCGTCTTGGTGCCCTCCTTCAGCGTCGGCTCGGTGTCGATCAGCTCCAGCACCCGCTCGGTGCCGGCCCGGGCCTGCTGGCCCACGGTGAGGACCATCGCCAGCATGCGGACCGGGCCGACCAGCTGGGCGAGGTAGGTGGAGAAGGCGACGAAGGTGCCGAGGGTGATGTGCCCGCGCACGGCCAGCCAGCCGCCGAGGGCCAGCATGGCGACCTGGCCGAGCGCCGGGACGGCCTGGAGGGCCGGGGTGTAGACACTGTTCAGCCGTATCGTGCGCAGGCGCCCGGCGAAGAGGCGGCGGCCGACCTCGCGCAGCTTCTGCGTCTCCTGCTCCTCCTGCCCGAAGCCCTTCACCACGCGGACGCCGCTCACCGCGCCGTCGACCACGCCCGCCACGGCGGCGGCCTGGGCCTGGGAGTACCAGGTGGCGGGGTGCAGCCGGGTGCGGCTGCGCCGGGCGATCCAGCCGAGCGCGGGCGCGACGGCGAGGGCGACCAAGGTCAGCGGCAGCGAGAGATACGCCATGATCGCCAGGGAGATCAGGAAGAGCAGGACGTTCCCGATGGTCATCGGGAGCATGAAGAGCAGGCCCTGGATCAGCTGGAGGTCGCTGGTGGCCCGGCCGACGACCTGGCCGGTGGAGAGTTCGTCCTGGCGGCGGCCGTCGAGGCGGGTGATCGTGCCGTACATCTCGGTCCGCAGGTCGTGCTGGACGTCGAGGGCGAGACGGCCGCCGTAGTAGCGGCGGATGTAGGTCAAGGCGTAGACGAGGACGGCGGCGCCGACGAGGGCGCCGGCCCAGGGGGCCATGGAGCGGGTGTGGGCGCCGATGACGTCGTCGATGATCACCTTGGTGATCAGCGGGACCACGGCCATGACGGCCATGCCCGCCAGCGAGGATCCGAGCGCCAGGACGACGTCCTTCGGATATCGCCAGGCGTAGGCCGCCAGTCGTCGTGCCCATCCCCGTTGCGCTGCCACGCGATGCCCTCCGGTGTTCCGACCTGCTCTACCGGAAGGCACCAACGTCCTCGGGCGGTGATTTCATCCCGCCGTAACAATTCGGGCCCGGGTCAGACCCGCACCCGCAGGTAGTAGAACCTCGTCGTCTGGACCGGGTTCTGGTTGTCGTCGCTGACCAGGACGACCTTCAGCCGGCCGGCGCGGTCGCGGCCCGTGACCGTCATGCCCTCGATGTTGTCCAGGAGGGGGTTCGGCTGGGGCTGCTTCGCGGTGGCGCCCAGGGACGGGCAGTCGGCGATGTCGGTCAGCAGGGTCTTCCCGGCCAGCCGGACATCGCTCTGGCCGGTGAGGGTGTCGATGCCGCTGGTGTCCGTGGCGTGGCGCAGGTCGGCCAGGTAGAGGCGGACGGTGTTGCCGACGCCGGGGGTGAAGCCGCGCTCCAGGACCAGCAGGCGGCCGCCGGGCAGGGCCTGCACCTCGGGGACGCCGAGGCCGGGGTCGGTGCGGTAGGCGTACTGGGCCGCGAGCCGGAAGTGGTCGTCCGGGGTGCGCCGCCAGGTCTGGAGGCGGACGATCCCGGCCGAGTCCCCGGAGATCGCGTACTCCATCGAGGCCAGCAGGGTGTGGCCGCCGGGCAGCAGGGTCAGGCCCTCGAAGGTCTGGTTGGCGGTGGCGCGGCCGGCCGGGGCGACCAGGAGGGAGGAGGGGACGGGGAGGCGGTCGAGGAGGGTGCCGTCGGCGGCGTAGCGGCGCACGGACGGCTCGTTCTCGGAGGTGATCAGCCGGGTGCCGTCCCGGTCGATGACCAGGCCCTCGGAGTCGAGGTCGGCGCCCTGCTCGTCGGCGAGGTGGACGACGCGCCTCGGCTGGAGGGTGTCCGGGTCCAGGTCGAAGAGGGAGGAACGGTCCTCCAGGGCCGCGAGCGAGCCGTCCCGGTCCGTCGCGAGGGCGGAGAAGTTGCCGGCGAACGTGCCGTCGTACGTCGTCTTGTCGAGCGCGTCGGAGAAGCGGTCGAGGGAGACGGACGGCGAACAGGCGTGGTTCTCCGGGGTGTTGGCACTGGCGGGCCCGGCGGCGGTCAGGCAGGTGGCCGCCGCCAGGCCGGCGGTGACGGTGGCGAGCAAGGTTCTCAGGCGCATGGTCGCCACCGTAGATCCGGAAGGTGACCTTCGGGAGGCCGCGGCGGGAACGCCGCCCCGGCCGGCCTCCCGTCGGCCGTGTGTGTCAGCCCTGCGGCGGCACCGCGACGAAGGCCTCGCGCGGGGTGCTGGTCGGGGTGAAGACCGCCGTGCCGGGGGTGGTCGGCACCAGGTCCTTGTGGATGGCCCTGGCGACGTTCTGGATGGTGGCGACGCCGTAGTCCATGGTGCTGTTGTCCTGGGTCAGCACCGAGATCATGTAGTCGTGGCCGGCGCCGTTGAAGGTGCCGAGGCTGTGCACCCGCCAGCCGTGCGTGGAGCGCTGGAGCCAGCCGTTCTTGACGTGCACGTGGACAGAGGAGGGCGCTCCGGCCGGGGTGCCCCAGCGCTGGTCGGACTCGACCTGGCCCATCAGCTTCAGGATGTAGGCGCGGGCGTTGTCGCTCAGCACGCTGTTCTTGGCGGTGATGAGCTGGAGCAGCTTCTGCTCGTCGGTGATGTTCTCCTGGGTCAGGCCCCAGTAGCCGTCCGCGCCCGGCACCGTCTTGGTCATGCCGGCGGCGGCGAGGAAGCCCTTGATCTTGGTCAGGCCGAGCTGCTTCCAGAGCTTGCTGGTCGCGGCGTTGTCGGACTGGGTGATCATGGCCGTGGCGAGCGACTGCTCGGTGCTCGTCAGATAGCGGTTGTGCTTCTTGGCGTCCCACAGCAGCGTGGCGAGGACGGTCACCTTGACCGTGCTGGCCGAGTCGTAGGAGCTGGTGGCCCGCAGCGTGCAGGTGGTCTTGGTGGAGCGGTCGTACACGCCGAGGGCGACCGTGCTCTTGCGGTTCGCCAGGGCGGCGGTGATGTCCTTCTGGAGCTTGGCCGCCAGGCCCGCCTTGGCGGAGGTGCAGCTGACGGCGGGCGAGGTGGCCGCGGCCGGGGTGGCGGCGGCCACGGCCGGGACGAACAGCGCGGCGCCGAGGGCGGCGGCCAGCGCGCGGCCGGATATCCGGTGTCGCATGAAGAGGTTCCCCCTTGAAGCTCGTACGGGCGTTCCGCTGAACGCCGTCGGCGCGGTCGTGCGCGCCCACTGATGGGACTCGCAGGTACGGCCGCGAGTTGTACGCATGTTCGCAGGGGCCGGAGTTCGAACTGCGGCGGGGGTGGCAATGCTTCCGGCATGCCGGAGAAGAGTGAGAGTCAGGTAAGGCGTTCCGGGCGGCTGTTCGCGGCGGTGGCGGTGCTGCGGCTGCTCGCGAAACCGGAGGTACGGCTGCCCGGCCCGGACGCCTTCCAGGGCAAGGACAGCCCCGCGGAGCGGATCGACGCGCTGCGGTCGAACCCGTACGACGCCCTGCTCAGGGCCCGCGAACGGGGCGGCCGGCACTGGGAGGCGGCGACCGCCGTGCTGCTGTCGATACCCGAGCTGCTGAAGGACGGACCCCTGCCGTACTCGGACTGCATAAGCCGCGTGGAGCTCAAGGACTTCACCGACGGCTACGACGACCAACTCGCCGCCTACCGCGAGAAGTTCGCCGCGCTGCTGCCCTGAGAACCGGGCCTGCGCCCGGTGTCCCCCCCTCCCCGCTACCGGTCCGGGCCGAAGCAGTGCCGCTCGCCCGCCCGGACCAGGCAGGCCCGGACCCCGGCCAGGTCGGAGCGGGACGCGGCAACCATCGGGGTGGACAGCGAGTCCTTCGCGTCCCACCGGTCCCTGACCTCGATCCGCGCCGGGGCGTGATGCGGTACGAGGATCTCCGCCCGGTCCCCCACCTGCCCGAGGTCGATCCGCACCCACACCGCGCCACAGGCGCTGCTGTGCCGGATCTTGACCACGGTCGGCCCGGAGAAGCTCTGCCGGGCGACGGTCAGGGGCACCGGGTCGGCTCCGCAGCCGTATGTCTCGGGGTCCTTGCCGGTGCAGCCGCCGCCGTGGCAGGACTTCGCGGCCGGCCAGGGGGGCGCGGGCGCCGAGGGCGTGGTGTGCGGCCCCCGTCCGGCGGCCCCGCCGAAGGCGCCGGTGACCGCCAGCGGCACCACCACCCCGGCCACCGCGAGCCCGCCGACGACTCCGGCGAGCAGGCGCCGGCGGGCGGGCCCGGCACCCTCGGCCGGCTGCGGCTCCGGCTCCCGTGGCGGCTGCGGCCGCGGCTCGGCCGGGGCGGGCGACGGCGGGCCGGGCCGGCGGCCGACCGCCGCGCGCCCGCTCGACACCGCGTCGGCCAGTTCCCACAGGGCGAGCGGCCGCCCCGGGTCCGCGCCCGCCAGTGCGCACAGTGCCGCGACGGCCTGCCGGGGCGGCAGGGTCGCGCCGCTCAGATAGCGGTCCCAGGAGGACTTGCTGTACGGGGTCTTCGCGGCCAGCGTGGCCAGGCTCAGCCCGGTTCCGGCGCGCAGCGCGCGCAGCGCCTCGGCCAGCCGCTCGCGCTCCACCGCCCGCTCGCCGGGGCTCATTTCCGCAGCACCCCCCAGGTGTCCTCGCCGATGATCCCGTCCACGCGCAGGTGCGCCCGGTCCTGCATCCGCTCCACCGCGCGTTCGGTGCGGGAGCCGAACATGCCGTCCGCGATCCCCGGTGAGATGCCGTGGTGGCGCAGCAGGCACTGGGCCTCGACGACGGACCAGGCGGTGGAACCGGTGCCGATCAGAGCGACCCTGGTGCTGCTGTACCCGGCGTGGAGGAGGCCGTCCGCGCCGCGCCGCACAGGGCAGGGGTGGTCCTTGCCCGGGCGGAACACGAACGCGCCGTGCGCCTCGGCCGGATCGGTGGGCGAGGCCGTGGCGGTCGCCGAGACCGGCCGCTCGTCGGTGCGCTCCCGCCGGCCCGCCCAGGGCGCGGCGACCAGCAGCGCGATCACGGCCGAGGCGAGCAGGACCGCCGCGAGGACGGTGGCGAGCGTCCGCCTCCGGCCGGGCCGGCCCTCGCGCGGCACCGCCCCGAACTCCCCCTCCGGGACCTCCTGTTGCGGTGTCTGCTCTTCCTGCGTGTCCGTCGCCCGGCCCGCCGCCATGGCCACCTCGTGCAGGGCCAGCAGCCGGGCCGGGTCGATGTCGCAGGCGCGGGCCAGTGCCGCGACGGCCTGCTGCGGCGGCAGCGAACGGCCGTTGAGATAGCGGTCCCAGGAGGCGCGGCTGTAGCCGGTGCGCACGGCCAGCGCCTGGAGTCCGAGACCGCTGTGGTCCTTGATCCGCCGCATATGGGCGACGAGTTGCCGCACGCGCGGATCGAGCGAGTCCGGCAGCTGCTTCCAACGAGACATGAATTCCCCCAGATGCCCATGCCTGTTGCCACTCCCCGACGAGGATGCCCCGCCGGGCGCCGGTGGTTGCGGGCCGGTCCGGGCGAGCGCACGGTTTCGGCCGCCCGACGGGCGTCCGCCGGGCGGCCGGCCGTCCCGCCGGTGCCTCAGGGCGCGGGGCGTCCCCGCAGGTCGGGGGGTGGGACGTCCCGTGGGTGCGGCACCTTGCCGGAGGGGCTGGGCGCGTCCTGGACTCGGCCTGCACTCTCGGTGGGGCAACGACGGATCCGCACCGCACCGGTCCGCTCGTTGCGACCGATCCCATCGACCCGATACGGGGAGTACCTCATGGCCATCAGCGCAACGCGCACGTCCATCGGCATCGGTATCGCGACGCTCGCCCTGCTCGGCGGCACGGCCGGCGGTGTCGCCAGCGCCGCCACCGCCCGGCCCGCCACCGCCGCCCACACCGCCTCGGCCGGCACGGCCGCCTCGCACAAGTGCGTCTACAAGAACGGCTTCGGCTTCTCCTGCGGCTACTACAAGGGCCACGCGACCGTGAAGTACGGCTCGAAGGGCAACGCCGTCCGGGAGGTCCAGGCGATCATCAACCAGACCACCGCCTACAAGCCGAAGCTGACGGTCGACGGCGACTTCGGCAGCAAGACCAAGAAGGCCGTCATCTGGTTCCAGCAGACCTTCCACGTCAAGCCGTACGACGGCATCGTCGGCGCGAAGACCTGGAAGGAGCTGCGGCTCAAGTGAGCCGGTCCGGCCCGCGCGGCCGGTGAGGCGGCGGCCCGTCTCCCCCGGGGGAGGGACGGGCCGCCGTCGGCGTGCGTGCCGTCAGCCCAGGTGCGTCGGCGCGAACATGCGCAGCACGGCGGGGAGGACGACCACCGAGGGTCCCGCGGAGGCCAGCGCCGCGGCCAGGTCCTGCTCCAGCGCCTGGGGGGTCGTACGGACGGCCGGGACGCCGAAGGACTCGGCGAGGGCGACGAAGTCGGGGCGGGCGAGTTCGGTCGCCGTGGTCCGGCCGAAGGCGTCCGTCATGTACTCGCGGAGGATGCCGTAGCCGCCGTCGTCGACGATCAGCCAGGTGACGTCCAGCCCGTACTGCCGGGCCGTGGCCAGCTCCGCGATCGAGTACGCCGCCCCGCCGTCGCCGGAGACCGCGAGCACCGGCCGGGTGGGGTCGGCCACCGCCGCGCCGAGCGCGGCCGGGAAGGCGTAGCCGAGGCCGCCGGCGCCCTGGGCCGAGTGCATGGTGTTGGGGCCGTGCGGGTCGAACGCGGACCAGGCCCAGTAGGACAGGATCGTCATGTCCCAGAAGGACGGGGCGCCGGCCGGCAGGGCCCGCCGGACCGCCGTCAACATGTCCTGTTCCAGGGCGAGTTCCTGGGCCGCGAGGCGTCCGGCGACCTTCGCGAGGAGGGTCTTCACCCGCTCCGGTGCCGTCGGGTCCGTGCGCTCCTCGACCGTCTCCAGCAGGGCCTGGAGGGCCGGTCGGGCGTCCGCGTGGATGCCGAGGGCGGGGTGGTTGGACTCCAGCTTGCCGAGGTCCGCCTCGATCTGGATCACCCGGCCGCGCGGGGCGAACGTGTGGTAGTTGGAGGAGAGTTCGCCGAGGCCGGAGCCGACGACCAGCAGGACGTCCGCGTCCTCGAGGAAGTCGGTGGTGTGGCGGTCCTCCAGCCAGGACTGGAGCGAGAGCCGGTGCCGCCAGGGGAAGGCGCCCTTGCCGCCGAAGGTGGTGACCACCGGCGCGTCCAGCTTCTCGGCCAGCTGCCGCAGCTTGCCCGAGGCGTCCGCGCGCACCACCCCGCCGCCGGCGATGATCGCCGGACGCCGTGCGTGCGACAGCAGGTGGGCGGCGAGCGCGGTGAGTTCGGGGCGCGGGGGCAGGTCGTCCGGGGTGGCGTCGGGGGCGGTGACCACCGGCAGGGACGCGGGTGCCGCCAGCACGTCCTGCGGGATCTCCACCCACACCGGGCCGTGCGGGGCGGTCAGCGCGGACTTCCAGGCCGCCGCGATCGCGGACGGGATCTGGGACTGCGCGCGGACCGTGTGCACCGACTTCACCACGCCCCGGAAGGAGGCCGCCTGGTCGGGGAGTTCGTGGAGGTAGCCGCGGCGGCCGCCGCCGAGGCCCGCGGTCGGGACCTGGCTGCTGATCGCCAGGACCGGGGCGGAGGCGGCGGCGGCCTCCTGGAGCGCGGCCAGGGAGGTCAGCGCGCCGGGTCCGGTGGACAGCAGCAGCGGGGCGGCCTCGCCGGTGATCCGGCCGTACGCGTCCGCCGCGAACCCGGCGTTGTTCTCCACGCGCAGGCCCACATAGGTGAGTGACGAGCGGCGCAGGGCGTCGAACATGCCGAGCGCGTGCTGGCCGGGCAGGCCGAAGACGGTCGTCGCGCCGAGCCCGGCCAGGGTTTCCACGACCAGGTCTCCGCCGATGCGCCCGGCCGGCGGGTTCAGGGCGGCGGCCGTCTGCGCCGGGGTGGGGCGGAGTACCAGGTCGTGGTCGTGGGTCACTTGCTCTCGTTCTCCTCGCGGGCCGCCGCGATCTGCCGGGACATGATCGTGGTCAGTTCGTACGCCGTGTGGGAGGCCGCGACCGAGGTGATCTCCGCGTGGTCGTACGCGGGGGCGACCTCGACGACGTCCGCCGACACCAGGTTGCACGATGCCAGGCCGCGCAGGATCTCCAGCAGCTCGCGGGAGGTCATGCCGCCGGCCTCGGGGGTGCCGGTGCCGGGGGCGTGGGCCGGGTCGAGGCAGTCGATGTCGATGGAGATGTACAGCGGGCGGTCGCCGATGCGCTGGCGCAGCTGGTCGGCGACCTCGTCGGCGCCCCGGCGGTAGATGTCGGCCGAGGTGACGATGCCGAAGCCCATCTTCTCGTCGTCGGTGAGGTCCTGCTTGCCGTAGAGCGGGCCGCGGGTGCCGACGTGCGAGAGGGCGGAGGTGTCGAGGATGCCCTCTTCGACCGCCCGGCGGAACGGGGTGCCGTGCGTGTACTCGGCGCCGAAGTAGGTGTCCCAGGTGTCGAGGTGGGCGTCGAAGTGCAGCAGGGCGACGGGGCCGTGCTTCTTCGCGACGCTGCGCAGCAGGGGCAGGGCGATGGTGTGGTCGCCGCCCAGGGTCATCAGCCGGGCGCCGGTGCCGAGCAGCTCGTCGGCCGCCGCCTCGACGGTCTCCACGGCCTCGTTGATGTTGAACGGGTTCACGGCGATGTCGCCGCCGTCCGCCACCTGGGCCAGGGCGAAGGGGGAGGCGTCCTGCGCGGGGTTGTAGGGGCGCAGCAGCCGGGAGGCCTCCCGGATGGCGTTGCCGCCGAAGCGGGCGCCGGGCCGGTAGGAGACGCCGGAGTCGAAGGGGACGCCCACGACGGCGACGTCGGCGGTGCCGACCTCGTCCAGGCGGGGCAGCCGGGCGAAGGTCGCGGGGCCGGCGTACCGCGGGATGCGGGAGGAGTCGACGGGACCGCGGGGCGTGCCGTTGCCGTTCATGATGCGCATTCCTTCTTTCTCACGCGGGACCGCTCACGCGGGTGACCGGTATCGACACTAAGTGGCCGGAAAGCGACTGCGAAGTGTACGTTTCCTCCATCTGGAGCGGGTGGGAGTGGAGGAAGCGCACATCATGCCGGAACCGATCACCCCGCCCACCCCGCCGGTCCCGCTGTCGGCCCTGCTGGCCCGCGAGGATCTCGCGCTGCGGCAGATCGCGGGCCCGGCCGGGCCGGAGGTGGCGGTGCACTGGGCGCACACCTCGGAGATGGCCGACCCGTACCCGTATCTGCTGGGCGGCGAGCTGCTGCTGACGGCCGGCGTGCACATCCCGTCGGGGGCCGGTGCGGAGACCTTCGACGCCTATGTCTCCCGGATCGTGGCGGCGGGCGGCGCGGCCCTCGGCTTCGGTGTGGCGCCCGTGCACGACACCGTCCCGCCGGCCCTGGTCGCCGCCTGCGACCGGCACGGGCTGCCGCTGCTGGAGGTGCCGCCGCAGACCACCTTCTCCGGCGTGGCCCGGGCGGTGTGGCAGCTGATGGCGCAGGCCCGGCTGGCGGAGCTGCGCCGGGTCACGGAGGCCCAGCAGAGCCTCGCGGCCGCCGCCGCCCGGCCCGACCCCGTCCCCTCGGTGCTGCACCGGCTGGCCCGGCACCTGGGCGGCCGTGCGGTGCTGTACGGCCCCGACGGCGCGGTGATCGCGGCGGCGGGCCGGCAGCCCGCGCGGGAGGCGACCGAGGCCCTCGCCGCGCTGGCGCAGGTCGTACGGCCCTCGGGGGGTACGGCGCCCCGGGCCGCCTCCGCCGCCGACACGGCCGGTGCCACCCGTCTGGCCTGCTACGCCCTGGGCACCGAGGGCGGCTTCGTCCTCGGTGTCGCCACGTCCGGCCAGGGCCCCGGCGACCACACCATCGCCTCTGTCGCCGCCGTACTGCTGGCCCTGCTCACCGGGGAGCAGCTGAGCGGCAGCGGGGCGGCCCGGTCGGCGGCGCTGGTGCGGGTGCTGCTCGGCGCGGCGCCCGGCGCGGTGGCCCCGCTGCTGGGCCCGGCGCCGTGGCTCGTGGTGCACGCCCGCGCCGACGCCCAGCCCCCGGACGCGGTGTCCGCCTCCGCCCTGGGGACGGCGCTGGGCTCGCCGCTGGTGGATCTGGCCGGTGACGTCGTACGCGTGCTGGTGCCCGCCGGGCGGGAACCGGAGCCGCAGACCGGCTGGACCCTGGGGGTGAGCGCGGCGGTCGGGCCGGAGGAGTGGCCGGCCGCCGACCGCCAGGCGGCCCGCGCCCTGGCCCGCGCCCGTGCGACCCGCAGCCCCCTGGCCCGGCACCACGCCCGCCCGACCGTCACCGACCTGGTCCCCCCGGCCGAGGCCGAGGCCCACGCCCGCACCCTGCTCGCCCCCCTCTCCGGCCGCCCGGAACTCGTCGAGACCCTGCGCACCTGGCTCTCCCTGCACGGCAGTTGGGACCGCACGGCGGTCGCCCTGGACGTGCACCGCAACACCGTCCGCCAACGCATCGCCCGCTGCGCGTCCCTGCTGGACACCGACCTGGACGACCCGGACCAGCGCATGGAACTGTGGTTCGCGCTGCGACAGGGCTGAGCACCCGTCACCCGTGCGCGCGCGGCGGCCGTCCCAGCGGGCGATATCCCGGGGACGGGGGGCGGCGGGCTGCCTCACAATAAGAGGCATGCCGATATCCGGGACACCCAGCCGCGCCCAGCTCGTCGACCATCTGGTGAGGACCCGTATCGCGGGGGACGTCGCCACGCCCCGCGAGAACAACCTCTCCCACTACCGCCAGCTGGCCAACGGCAACCGCAACTACTGGCTGGGCCTGGAACTCGGCGAGCGCTGGGCGGACGAGCAGGACGTGCTCGCGGTGATGGCGGAGCGGGTCGGCGTCAACGACGATCCCGAGTACCGGTACGGCCAGGACACCATCGACCCCGAGCTGACCGTGGACGCCCTGCACCGGATGGCGGCACGGCTGCGCAAGGCGGCCGAGGGGCGGCAGCGGGTGCTGTTCGCGACCGGGCACCCGGGCGGCCTGCTGGACGTGCACCGGGCCACGGCCGCCGCGCTGCGCGCCGCCGGCTGCGAGATCGTCGTCATCCCGGACGGGCTCCAGACGGAGGAGGGCTATGTCATGCAGTTCGCCGACGTGGCCGTGCTGGAGCACGGGGCCACGCTGTGGCACACCCACTCCGGGGCGCCCATGCGGGCCATCCTGACGGGACTCGAGCGGGCAGGGCGGCCGCTGCCCGATCTGGTGGTCGCCGACCACGGCTGGGCCGGGTACGCCGCACAGCACGGGGTGGACTCGGTCGGGTACGCCGACTGCAACGACCCGGCGCTGTTCCTCGCCGAGTCCGAGGGCACCCTCCAGGTCGCCGTCCCGCTCGACGACCATGTGCCGAGCCCCCGCTACTACGACCCGATGACCGCCTATCTCCTCGCGGAGGCCGGGCTGTCGGCCTGAGCCGCGCACATGCCCCGACACGAATGTGCGGTCCCGCGCCGGGACCGCACATCCTGTGTCAGGACGCTGTGGGATCACTAGTCGCCACGGCCTCCGTGGTCGCCACCGCCGCCGTAGCCGCCGTGGTCGCCACCGCCGCCGTAGCCACCGTGGTCGCCACGGTCGCCGTAGCCACCGTGGTCGCCGTAGCCACCGTGGTCGCCACGGTCGCCGTAGCCACCGTGGTCGCCGTAGTCGCCACGGTCTCCGCGGTCGCCGCGGTCGTCGTGACGGTTGTTGAAGCGGCCGTTGTCGCAGTCGTCGTCGTTCCACCAGCGGTTGTGGCGGTTGGAGTCGTCGTCGCAGAACCTGCTGTAGGAACCGTGGTCGTTGTGGTGTGCCGGGGCCGCTGAGGCGGTGCCCGCCGCGCCGAGCGCGGCTCCGCCGGCCAGCGCAAGGCCGGCTGCGGACATCGCGACAAGACGCCTCGTGCGCTGTGCTCGCATGGGAATTGCCCTTCCGTTCCATCGTCTCTCGCGGCTCCGGACGGGGACGCGAAATGGATGGCCGTCACCGCGTGCGGTGGAAAGCGATCGCGGCACGGTCTTCAGGTTCACCGCAGATCGTTCCTTGGAACGGCGGGCACCGCCGACGCCTGCGAGTCACCCGTGCGCCTCACGCGCCCCGGGTGTGCGGCTGAGGTCCGAAAGGATTCGGTACCTCGTCGGCCGGGCATGCCGTCCACTGCGGCTTTCACTCATGAGCCTAGACCCCCACGGGGCACGCGCAACCCGGGCGGAACGGCTCAGCGCGGGACGCGGACGACGCCCTCCTGGATCACCGTGATGGCGAGCTGTCCGTCCTGGGTGTAGATCCGGGCCTGGCCGAGGCCGCGGCCGCCGTGCGCGGAGGGCGACTCCTGGTCGTACAGCAGCCATTCGTCGGCGCGGAAGGGGCGGTGGAACCACATCGCGTGGTCCAGCGAGGCGCCCACGACGTCGCCGACCGCCCAGCCGCCGCGGCCGTGCGCGAGCAGCACCGAGTCGAGCAGGGTCATGTCGGAGACGTAGGTGGCGAGGACGACGTGCTGGAGCGGGTCGTCGTCCAGCTTGCCGTTGGTGCGGAACCACACCTGGCTGTGCGGCTCGCGCGGCGCGCCGAACTCGCCGTACGGCGGCTCGTCCACATACCGCAGGTCGATCGCCTCGCGGGCCTCCAGGAAGCGCTCGACGACGTCGGGGGCGAGGTGGTCGTAGCCGCGCAGCCGCTCCTGCGAGGTGGGCAGGGACGCCGGGTCCGGGGCGGGCGGCATCGGGGCCTGGTGGTCCAGGCCCTCCTCGTACGTCTGGAAGGACGCCGAGAGATGGAAGATCGGCTTGCCGTGCTGGACCGCGACCACCCGGCGGGTGGTGAAGGAGCGGCCGTCGCGGATGCGGTCGACCGTGTAGACGATGGGCGCGCCGGGGTCGCCCGGGCGCAGGAAGTAGGCGTGCAGGGAGTGGGCGGGACGGTCCGCGGGGACCGTCCGGCCGGCCGCGACCAGCGCCTGCGCCGCCACCTGTCCGCCGAAGACCCGGGGGACCACGGCGGAGCGGGACCGGCCGCGGAAGATGTTCTCCTCGATCGGCTCGAGGTCGAGCAGATCGAGGAGATCCTGGAGTGCCTGGCTCATGGCAGACAGTTGTACCCGCCAGTCGTTTCCTCGGTCTCGCGGGCCTTTTACAGGCCCATGTCCTTGGCGATGATCGACTTCATGATCTCGCTGGTGCCGCCGTAGATGCGGTTGACGCGGTTGTCCGCGTACAGGCGGGCGATCGGGTACTCGTTCATGTAGCCGTAGCCGCCGTGCAGCTGGAGGCAGCGGTCGATCACGCGGTGCGCGACCTCGGTGCAGAACAGCTTGGCGGAGGCGGCCTCGGCGGGGGTCAGCTCACCGGCGTCCAGGGCCTCCGTGGCGCGGTCGGCGACGGCCTCGGCGGCGTCCACCTCGGCCTGGCAGGCGGCCAGCTCGAACTTGGTGTTCTGGAAGTGGGCGACCGGCTTGCCGAAGACGGTGCGCTCCTGCACGTACTGCTTGGCGAACCGGACGGCGGCCTTGGCCTGGGCGTAGGCGCCGAAGGCGATGCCCCAGCGCTCCGAGGCCAGGTTGTGGCCGAGGTAGTAGAAGCCCTTGTTCTCCTCGCCGAGCAGGTCCTCGACCGGCACCTTGACGTCGACGAAGGCCAGCTCGGCGGTGTCGGAGGTGCGCAGGCCCAGCTTGTCCAGCTTGCGGCCGACCGAGTAGCCCTCGGACTTGGTGTCCACGGCGAACAGCGAGATGCCGTGCCGGCGGTCCTCGGCGGTCGGCGCGGCGGTGCGGGCGCACACGATCACGCGGTCGGCGTGCACGCCACCGGTGATGAAGGTCTTGGCGCCGTTGAGGACGTAGTGGGTGCCGTCCTCGGAGAGCTTGGCGGTGGACTTCATGCCCGCGAGGTCGGAACCGGTGCCCGGCTCCGTCATCGCGATGGCCCACATCTCCTCGCCGGTGACGAACTTCGGCAGGTAGCGCTTCTTCTGCTCGTCGGTGGCGAGCATCTTGATGTACGGCAGGGCGAGCAGCACGTGCACACCGGAGCCGCCGAACTGGACGCCGGCGCGGGCGGTCTCCTCGTACAGGACGGCCTCGAACTTGTGGCTGTCCAGGCCCGCGCCGCCGAACTCCTCGGGCACGTTGATGCCGAAGATGCCCAGCTCGCCGAGCTTGTAGTAGAAGTCGCGGGGAGCCTGGCCGGCGGCGAACCACTCGTCGTAGACGGGGACGACCTCGGCCTCGATGAAGGCGCGCAGGGTCTCCCGGAACGCCTCGTGATCCTCGTTGAACACCGTACGGCGCACGCCGCCCACCTCCAGGTACCTGTCTAAGCGCTTGCTCAGATTCGAAGATACCGACGGGTAGGCCCAGCCGTCCAGGGTGAGCTTGACCACGCGGGCGGGCGCGTCAGTCGCCCTGCGCCGCCCCGAACGCCCCGCGCGCCATCCGGTGCAGCAGCGCCGCCGTCGCCGCACGGCTCGGCAGGGTGCCGGCGCGGCCCAGGTGCGGGGTGGAGTTCAGCAGGCCGAAGACGGAGTGGACGGCCGAGCGGGCCGAGGGCTCCGACAGACCGGGGTACACCTCCCGGACCACCTCGACCCACAGCTCGACGTACTGCCGCTGGAGCTGGCGGACCAGCTTGCGGTCGCTGTCGCGCAGCCGGTCCAGCTCGCGGTCGTGCAGGGTGATCAGCGGACGGTCGTCCAGCGCGAAGTCGATATGGCCCTCGATGAGGGAGTCCAGGACCGCCGAGGGGCCGGTGTGGCCGTCGGACTCCGCCAGCCGCCGCTTGGCCCCGGTCAGCAGCCGGCCGCTGATGCCGACCAGCAGCTCGGCCAGCATCGCGTCCTTGCCCGGGAAGTGCCGGTAGAGGCCGGGGCCGCTGATGCCGACGGCGGCGCCTATCTCGTCGACCCCGACGCCGTGGAAGCCGCGCTCGGCGAAGAGCCGGGCGGCCTCCTTGAGGATCTGCTCGCGGCGGGTCGTGGCGTCGGTTCTGGTGACCATGCCATCAATTCTAGACAGCGAGGTTAGCGGTCGTTAACCTGGAGGAAATGGTTAACGCTCATTAACCGGTGAGGGGACCGCAGGATGCAGGAGGCACCGGAGCTTCACAGCGCGGCCGATCCCGCGTCGGAAGCCTGGCGGGCCAACGAAGAGGCACATCTCGCCCTGGTCGAGGAGCTGCGCGGCAAGCTGTCCGCGGCGGCACTCGGCGGCGGCGAGAAGGCCCGGGCCCGGCACACCGCGCGCGGCAAGCTGCTGCCGAGGGACAGGGTGGACACGCTGCTCGACCCAGGCTCGCCCTTTCTCGAACTGGCTCCGCTCGCGGCCGACGGGATGTACGACGGACAGGCCCCGGCCGCCGGGGTCATCGCCGGGATCGGCCGGGTCAGCGGGCGCGAGTGCGTGATCGTCGCCAATGACGCCACGGTCAAGGGCGGGACGTACTACCCGATGACCGTGAAGAAGCACCTGCGCGCCCAGGAGGTGGCCCTGGACAACCGGCTGCCGTGCGTCTACCTGGTGGACTCCGGCGGCGCCTTCCTGCCGATGCAGGACGAGGTGTTCCCGGACCGGGACCACTTCGGGCGGATCTTCTACAACCAGGCCCGGATGTCGGGCGCCGGGATCCCGCAGATCGCCGCCGTCCTCGGCTCGTGCACGGCGGGCGGCGCGTACGTCCCCGCGATGAGCGACGAGGCGGTGATCGTCCGCAACCAGGGGACCATCTTCCTGGGCGGCCCGCCGCTGGTGAAGGCGGCGACCGGCGAGGTCGTCACCGCGGAGGAGCTGGGCGGCGGCGAGGTCCACTCGCGGGTGTCCGGCGTCACCGACCACCTCGCCGAGGACGACGCGCACGCGCTCCGGATCGTCCGGAACATCGTCGCCACCCTCCCGGCCCGGCAGTCCCTGCCGTGGGAGGTCCGGTCGGCGGTGGAGCCCAAGGTCGACCCGGCCGGGCTGTACGGCGCCGTCCCGGTCGACAGCCGTACCCCCTACGACGTCCGCGAGATCATCGCGCGCGTGGTCGACGGCTCCCGGTTCGCCGAGTTCAAGGCCGAGTTCGGGCAGACGCTCGTCACCGGCTTCGCGCGCATCCACGGCCACCCGGTCGGGATCGTCGCCAACAACGGCATCCTGTTCTCCGAGTCCGCCCAGAAGGGCGCCCACTTCATCGAGCTGTGCGACCAGCGCGGGATCCCGCTGGTGTTCCTCCAGAACATCTCCGGCTTCATGGTCGGCAGGGACTACGAGGCCGGCGGCATCGCCAAGCACGGCGCCAAGATGGTCACCGCGGTGGCCTGCACGCGCGTGCCGAAGCTGACGGTGGTGGTCGGCGGCTCGTACGGCGCGGGCAACTACTCGATGTGCGGCCGGGCCTACTCGCCCCGCTTCCTGTGGATGTGGCCCAACGCCAAGATCTCCGTCATGGGCGGCGAACAGGCCGCGTCGGTCCTCGCCACCGTCAAGCGCGACCAACTGGAGGCGCGCGGCGAGGAGTGGCCCGCCGAGGACGAGGAGAGCTTCAAGGCGCCCATCCGCGCGCAGTACGAGCGCCAGGGCAACGCCTACTACGCCACCGCCCGCCTCTGGGACGACGGCGTGATCGACCCGATGGACACCCGCCAGGTGCTGGGCCTCGCCCTGACCGCCTGTGCCAACGCGCCCCTGGGAGACCCCCAGTTCGGCGTCTTCCGGATGTGAGGAGGGGAACCGTGTTCGACACAGTGCTGGTGGCCAACCGGGGCGAGATCGCCGTACGCGTCATCCGTACGCTCCGCTCGCTGGGCGTGCGCTCGGTGGCGGTCTTCTCCGACGCCGACGCCGACGCGCGGCACGTCCGGGAGGCCGACACGGCGGTACGGATCGGTCCGGCGCCCGCGGCCGAGAGCTATCTGTCGGTGGAGCGGCTGCTCGAGGCCGCCGCCCGCACCGGCGCCCAGGCGGTCCACCCCGGGTACGGCTTCCTCGCCGAGAACGCCGCCTTCGCGCGCGCCTGCGAGGAGGCGGGGCTGGTCTTCATCGGCCCGTCCGCGGACGCGATCGCGCTCATGGGCGACAAGATCCGGGCCAAGGAGACGGTGCAGGCGGCCGGGGTGCCGGTGGTGCCCGGCGGCCGGGACCCCGAGCTGGCCGAGGCGGCCCGTGCGCTGGGCGCGCCCGTGCTGCTCAAGCCCTCCGCCGGCGGTGGCGGCAAGGGCATGCGGCTGGTGCGGGACATGACCGTGCTGGAGGAGGAGATCGCCGCCGCCCGCCGCGAGGCCCGCGCCTCCTTCGGCGACGACACGCTGCTGGTGGAGCGGTGGGTCGACCGGCCCCGGCACATCGAGATCCAGGTGCTTGCCGACGGCCACGGCAACGTGGTCCACCTCGGCGAGCGCGAGTGCTCGCTCCAGCGACGCCACCAGAAGATCATCGAGGAGGCGCCGAGCGTCCTCCTGGACGAGGAGACCCGGGCCGCGATGGGCGAGGCGGCCGTGCAGGCGGCCCGCTCGTGCGGGTACCGGGGCGCGGGCACGGTGGAGTTCATCGTGCCGGGCGGCGACCCCTCGTCGTACTACTTCATGGAGATGAACACCCGTCTCCAGGTGGAGCACCCGGTCACCGAGCTGGTCACCGGCCTGGACCTGGTCGAGTGGCAGCTGCGGGTGGCGGCCGGCGAGAAGCTGGGCTTCGCGCAGGAGGACGTGACCCTGACCGGGCACGCGGTCGAGGCCCGCATCTGCGCCGAGGACCCGGCCCGCGGCTTCCTGCCCTCCGGCGGCACCGTCCTCAGGCTCCACGAGCCCCAGGGCGAGGGCGTCCGCACCGACTCCGGGCTCAGCGAGGGCACCGAGGTCGGCAGCCTGTACGACCCGATGCTGTCCAAGGTCATCGCGTACGGCCCCGACCGCGCGACCGCGCTGCGCAGGCTCCGTGCGGCCCTCGCCGACACGGTCACCCTGGGCGTGCCGACCAATGCGGGCTTCCTGCGCCGCCTGCTCGCCCACCCGGCGGTCGTCCAGGGCGACCTGGACACCGGCCTGGTCGAGCGCGCGGTGGACGACCTGGTCTCCACCGACGTACCGGAGGAGGTGTACGAGGCGGCGGCGGCCGTGCGGCTGGAGCGGCTGAAGCCGCGCACCGACGGCTGGACGGACCCGTTCTCGGTGCCGAACGGCTGGCGCCTGGGCGGCACCCCCAAGCCGCCCGCCTTCCACCTGCGGGTGCAGGACCCGGTGCGGTACAGCCCGCGCGGCACGCACACCGTCACCGAGGACCGGGTCGGCGTCACCCTGGACGGGGTCCGGCACACCTTCCACCGCGCCGGTGACTGGCTCGGCCGGGACGGCGAGGCCTGGCTGGTCCGGGACCACGACCCGGTGGCCGCGTCGCTCAGCGGCTCGGCCCACGCGGGCGCGGACTCCCTCACCGCGCCCATGCCGGGCACCGTGACCGTGGTGAAGGTCGCCGTCGGCGACGAGGTGGCCGCCGGCCAGAGCCTGCTGGTGGTGGAGGCGATGAAGATGGAGCACGTCATCTCCGCCCCGCACGCGGGCACGGTCGCCGAACTGGATGTGACACCGGGGACGACGGTCGCCATGGACCAGGTGCTGGCCGTCGTCACCCCGCACGAGGAGGTGGCGGAGTGAGCGCGCAGGGTCTGCCCATGGCCGTAACCGCGTCCGGCCTGCCCGCGCGGGTGCGGATCCACGAGGTCGGCGCGCGCGACGGCCTCCAGAACGAGAAGACGGCCGTCCCGACCGAGGTCAAGGCGGAGTTCATCCGCCGGCTGGCCGACGCGGGCCTGACGACCGTCGAGGCGACCAGCTTCGTGCACCCCAAGTGGGTGCCCCAACTGGCTGACGCCGAGCAGCTGTTCCCCATGGTGAGCGGCCTGCCCGGGGTGGCCCTGCCGGTGCTGGTGCCCAACCAGCGCGGCCTGGACCGCGCGCTGGCCCTCGGCGCCGAGCGCATCGCCGTGTTCGCCAGCGCCACCGAGTCCTTCGCCAAGGCCAACCTCAACCGCACTCTGGACGAGTCGCTGGCCGTGTTCGAGCCGGTGGTGCGGCAGGCCAAGGACGCGGGCGCGCACGTCCGCGGCTATGTGTCGATGTGCTTCGGCGACCCCTGGGAAGGCCCGGTCCCGCTGCACCAGGTGGCCCGGGTCTGCACCGCGCTGCGGGACATGGGCTGTGACGAGCTGAGCCTTGGCGACACCATCGGCGTCGCCACCCCCGGCCACGTCCGCGCCCTGCTCGGTCTGCTCGATGAGGAAGGCGTGCCGACGGACGTGCTCGGCGTGCACTTCCACGACACCTACGGCCAGGCGCTCGCCAACACCTACGCGGCCCTGGAGCACGGCGTGACGACGGTCGACGCGTCCGCCGGCGGCCTCGGCGGCTGCCCGTACGCCAAGTCCGCCACCGGCAATCTCGCCACCGAGGACCTCGTCTGGATGCTGCACGGACTCGGCATCGAGACCGGGGTCGACCTCGGCCGTCTGACCGCCACCAGCGTGTGGATGGCCGAACAGCTGGGCCGCCCCAGCCCCTCCCGTACCGTCCGCGCTCTCTCCCACAAGGACCAGTGATCAGCATGGACCACCGTCTCAGCCCCGAGCTGGAGGAACTCCGCCGTACGGTGGAGGAGTTCGCGCACGACGTGGTGGCGCCGAAGATCGGCGACTTCTACGAGCGGCACGAGTTCCCGTACGAGATCGTCCGCGAGATGGGCCGGATGGGCCTGTTCGGGCTGCCGTTCCCGGAGGAGTACGGCGGGATGGGCGGCGACTATCTGGCCCTCGGCCTCGCCCTGGAGGAACTGGCCCGGGTGGACTCCTCGGTGGCCATCACCCTGGAGGCCGGGGTCTCGCTCGGCGCGATGCCCATGCACCTCTTCGGCACCGAGGAGCAGAAGCGCGAGTGGCTGCCCCGGCTGTGCGCGGGCGAGATCCTGGGCGCGTTCGGACTGACCGAGCCGGAGGGCGGCAGCGACGCCGGCGCCACCCGGACGACGGCCCGCCTGGACCCGGACACCGACGAATGGGTGATCAACGGCTCCAAGTGCTTCATCACCAACTCCGGCACGGACATCACCGGGCTGGTGACAGTCACCGCGGTCACCGGCCGCAAGCCGGACGGCAGGCCGCTGATCTCCTCGATCATCGTGCCCTCCGGCACCCCCGGCTTCACGGTCGCCGCGCCCTACTCCAAGGTCGGCTGGAACGCCTCCGACACCCGTGAGCTGTCCTTCCAGGACGTCCGCGTGCCCGCCGCCAACCTGCTCGGCGAGGAGGGCCGCGGCTACGCCCAGTTCCTGCGCATCCTGGACGAGGGCCGCATCGCCATCGCGGCGCTCGGCACGGGCCTGGCGCAGGGCTGCGTCGACGAGTCGGTCAAGTACGCCAAGGAACGCCACGCCTTCGGCCGTCCGATCGGCGCCAACCAGGCCATCCAGTTCAAGATCGCCGACATGGAGATGAAGGCCCACACGGCCCGCCTCGCCTGGCGCGACGCGGCGTCCCGCCTGGTCGCCGGCGAACCCTTCAAGAAGGAGGCGGCCCTGGCCAAGCTGTACTCCTCCACGGTCGCCGTGGACAACGCCCGCGACGCCACGCAGATCCACGGCGGCTACGGCTTCATGAACGAGTACCCGGTGGCCCGCATGTGGCGCGACTCCAAGATCCTGGAAATCGGCGAGGGCACGAGCGAGGTCCAGCGGATGCTGATCGCGCGGGAGCTGGGGCTGGTGAGCTGAGGCACGGAAGTACTCGCTGGAGGGGCCCACGGACCGAAGTCCCCCTCCAGCGGTCATCTCAGTGAGCGTTCCAGCACCTCCCGGTGTTCGGAGACCCACTGACGGGCCGCCTGAACCTCCCGCACGGCCCCCGCGTCACGGAGCCGGGCCATGGCGATGTCACCCGCGTCGGCCCCGGCTTCGATGCCCCGCCGGCACCGGTCCTGCCACCACAGGATCGTGGCCACGAGATCCTGCCGGTCGGACAGCCCGTAGCTGTCGGCGATCAGCCTCATGCGCCGGGCTGCCTCCCCGACGTCGGTGACCGAGGGGCCCAGGCCGAGGTACTGCCAGCAGACATGGGCGATGTCTTGGATCCGCTCACCCGGCGCGGCAAGGTCCCAGTCGATGAACGCCGTCGGCCGAAGTTCGCCCCCGCGCAGCCGGTAGACGGTGTTCTTCGGCGACAGGTCGTTGTGGCACACGACCTCCCGGTCACCGGCCAGCGGGGTCCCGGCCGTCAGGTCGTGGAAGTCCCGCACGAGCCGGGCGACCGTCACCAGACTTGCGTCCGAGGACACGGCAGCGGGCTGTCGCGGCTCCCATGCCACATGGCCCTCGAGGTAACCGAGCACCTCACGGCCCTCGTCGTCCACACCGAGATACCGCGGAGCACCACTCCAGCCCCTGGCCTCCAGCAACCTCAGCAACTCCCCCACGAACCCCGTACGCGCCGAGACCGGCCGGCGCACCGTTTCCCCGACCCGCACCACGGCATTGACGAAACCTCCGGGCAAGAGCGACTCAGCCATCCCCCCAGCCTGCCTGACCGCCCACCCCACCGTGCTGAACGTGCCGTTCGCCGCACTGCTCATGGATCCCACAGCTACGCTGCCGAAGCATGGACCACGTCCCCGGCAGTGACACCAAGCCCGATGCCGCCGTGATCGTCGCACGCGACCGTCACGGACGGGTCGCCGTCCTGACCGCAGCCTTCCCCCGGCATGGAGGCGAGTACCTGTTCCTCCCCGGCGGCAAGGCGGAACCCGGCGAGACCCCTGAAGAGTGCGCCCGCCGCGAGCTCCGAGAAGAGGCCGGCATCGTCGCCGAGTCCTGGCGACCCCTGGGCTCGTACGTCATGGTCCCCGACTCGCCCGCCAGACTGCACCTGTTCGAGGCCACGCAGCTGACCCTCGGGCCACAGCAGCTCATGCCGTGGGAAGCGGACTTCACGCTCACGTGGTGGTCCCTGGATGACGCGCTCAAGGCTGTCGACGCAGGCCGCTTCCTCCTCCAGGGCGGCCCCTTGGCACTGCTGCTCGCCAGCAGGGAGGCCACCGTCGAGCCGCGCCCAAGTCACGCCTGACGCCCGGGACTTGTCAGACCCGCCCACTACCGTCCTCCCATGACCAACACACCGAGCAATACCCACCGCATCCGGCCGCAGCAGTTCCACCGGAGTGCCGGGGTCGAGGACTGGCGGGTCGTGGGTGAGGGGGCGTGTGCGTATTTCCGGACCGGGTCGTTCGTGGCCGGGGCCCGGTTCGTGCAGGCGATCAGTGAGATACCGGCGGGTGACGGCGAGCACCCGGATGTGGATGTGCGGCAGGAGGGGGTGACCGTACGGCTGATCGCGGTCACGGACGACTACTACGGGCTGACCGAACGGCATGTGGAGCTGGCCCGGCGGATTTCCGACGTGGCTCGTGCGCTGGGCGTACCGGCCGATCCGTCCGCCGTGCAGACCGTCCAGGTCACCGTCGACGCCCTCGCCGGTCCCGGGGTGGTGGCGTTCTGGCGGGCCCTGCTCGGTTATCAGGACCGGGCGGGCAGTGGGGAGGATCTCATCGATCCGCGGCGGCGCGGGGCGCCGTTCTACTTCCAGCGGATGGACGCGCCGCGTCCGCAGCGCAACCGGGTGCACGTCGACGTGTGGGTGCCGTACGACCAGGCCGAGGCGCGGATCGCCGCGGCGCTCGCGGCCGGGGGCCGTCTGGTGAACGACGCCGACGCGCCGTCGAACTGGGTGCTGGCCGATCCCGAGGGGAACGAGGCGTGTGTCGGTGTGGCCGGCCCGTCTCAGGGCACCCTCTGGGAGATCGACTGAGGTTAGGCTAACCTACCTTCAAACGTGTCCGGCGGGCGCCTCGCCCCGGTCGAAAGCAGTCATACCCATGCCCAACGCCCGTGCTTCCCATCCGACTCGTCGCGGCCTCCTCGCCGCGGGCGGCGCTCTCGGCCTCGGTGCCGCGCTCGCCGCCTGCGGGGACGGCAAGGCCAAAAGCGGCGGTACGGCGAAGAACGGCGCGTCCGGGCCCTGGTCCTTCAAGGACGACCGCAGCACCACGGTGAAGCTCGACAGGGTCCCGGCGAACATCGTCGCGTTCACCGGTGTCGGCGCCGCCCTCTACGACTACGGCATCCAGGTCAAGGGCGTGTTCGGCCCGACGAAGACCTCGGACGGCAAGGCCGATGTGCAGGCCGGCGACATGGATGTCAGCAAGGTGACGGTCCTCGGCAACACCTGGGGCCAGTTCAACATCGAGAAGTACGCCTCCCTCGCCCCGGACGTGCTCATCACGACCATGTTCGACGGCGCCGGCACCCTCTGGTACGTCCCCGAGGAGTCCAAGGACAAGATCGCCAAGCTGGCCCCCAGCGTCGCGCTCTCCGTCTACGACCGCCAGCTCACCCAGCCGCTCCAGCGCATGTGGGACCTCGCCGCGTCGCTGGGCGCGGACATGAGGGCGAAGAAGGTGACGGACGCGAAGAAGCGGTTCGAGGCGGCCGCCGCCCGGCTGCGCGCGGCGGCCAAGGCCAAGCCCGGCATCAAGGTGATGGCCGGCAGCGCGAGCGACCAGCTGTTCTACGTCTCCGGCACCAACCTCTCCATCGATCTGGAGTACTTCAAGGCCCTCGGCGTGAACTTCGTGGAGCCGCCGGAGAGTGCGAAGAAGCAGGGCGGCGGCTGGTACGAGTCGCTGAGCTGGGAGAACGTCGACAAGTACCCGGCCGACATCATCATGATGGACGACCGGTCGTCGGCCATGCAGCCCGCGGACATCACCAAGCCGACCTGGAAGAAGCTGCCCGCGGTGAAGGCGGGCCAGGTCATCGCGCGGTCCCCCGAGCCGATCCTGTCGTACGACAAGTGCGTACCCCTGCTGACGAACCTCGCCGAGGCGCTGGAGAAGGCCAAGAAGGTCAGCTGAGCCACACACAGGAGCCCCCATGACGACGGCCGTAGCCGCCCCTTTCCGGTTCTTCTCTCTCGAGGTCGTACGGACGAGGCGGCTGGGGCCGTCTCTCGTCCGGGTCACCTTCGGCGGACCCGATCTGCACGCCTTCCGGTCCGACGGATACGACCAGTCGCTGTCCCTGTTCCTGCCGCACCCGGGGCAGCAGGCTCCCGTCGTGCCGCTGGAGTTGGGGGACGAGTGGTGGCAGGGGTGGCGGGAGCTGCCCGATGACGTGCGGGCGGTGATGCGGTCGTACACGCTGCGCGCGCTGCGCCGGGATCCCGACGAGATCGATGTCGACTTCGCCCTGCACCGGCCCGCCGGGCCCGCCTCCCGCTGGGCCGAGCGGGCCACGGCCGGGGACCGGGTGCTGCTGCTCGGTCCGGCCGTCGCCGACAACCGGGCCATCCGGTTCCGGCCGCCCGAGGACACGGATCTCGTGGTGCTGTGCGGTGACGAGACCGCCGTACCCGCCGCGACCGCGGTCCTGGAGGCCCTTCCGGCCGGTACCCGCGTCCGGGCCTGGCTGGAGGTGCCGCACGCCGGGGACATCCAGGACGTGCGCACGGCGGCGGACGCGGAGATCACGTGGCTCGTACGGCACGACGGGTCCCCCATGGCCGTCGATGCCGTACGAGCCGCCCCGCTCCCCCGCGCCGAGCGGCCGTATGTGTGGCTCGCCGGGGAGAGCGGTCAGGTGAAGGCGCTGCGGCGGCACTTCGTCGGGGAGTGCGGGGCCGACCGGCGCCGGGTGACCTTTGTGGGGTACTGGCGGCAGGGCATGACGGAGGACCAGCTGCGGGCCGCCGGGTAACTCCCTTGCGCGTGACGCCGGTCACGGATCACGCATGTCTTGATCCAAAGAACTTAGGTTAGGCTAACCTAAGTAGAACCCCCCGCACGGACTGTCCCCTCGGAGGACCCCCACATGCGCTCGCACCTGCTCAATGGCCTCACCGCGGAGCAGTACCGCCGCTCCGTGACCGAAGGAGTCGAGCGGGTGGCGGCCAAACTCGCCACCACCGACCGTCCGTTCACCGGCGTCACCGTCGACGCCCTCACTCCGCGCGTCGACGCGATCGACCTCGACCGGCCGCTGGGCGACACCGCCGCCGTCCTGGACGAGCTGGAGGAGGTCTATCTGAAGGACGCGGTCTACTTCCACCACCCCCGCTACCTCGCCCACCTCAACTGCCCCGTCGTCATCCCCGCGGTACTCGGCGAGGCCGTGCTCTCCGCGGTCAACTCCTCGCTGGACACCTGGGACCAGTCGGCCGGCGGCACGCTCATCGAGCGCAGGATCGTCGACTGGACGGCCCGGCGGATCGGGCTCGGCCCCGCCGCCGACGGCGTGTTCACCTCGGGCGGCAGCCAGTCCAACCTCCAGGCGCTGCTGCTGGCCCGGGAGGAGGCGAAGAGCGAGGAGCCCGGGAAACTGCGGATCTTCGCCTCCGAGGCCGGCCACTTCAGCGTGCAGAAGTCCGCGAAACTGCTCGGGCTGGGACCGGACGCCGTGGTCACCGTGCCCGTCGACCACGACAAGCGCATGCAGACCGTCGCCCTCGCCCGCGAGCTGGAGCGCTGCACCCGGGACGGCCTGGTGCCGATGGCCGTCGTCGCCACCGCCGGCACCACCGACTTCGGCTCCATCGACCCGCTGCCGGAGATCGCCGCGCTGTGCGCCCAGTACGGGGTCTGGATGCACGTGGACGCCGCCTACGGCTGCGGACTGCTCGCCTCCCTCAAGTACCGGGACCGCATCGACGGCATCGAGCGCGCCGACTCCGTCACCGTCGACTACCACAAGTCCTTCTTCCAGCCGGTGAGTTCCTCCGCCCTGCTGGTCCGGGACGCGGCCACCCTGCGGCACGCCACCTACCACGCGGACTACCTCAACCCGCGCCGCATGGTGACCGAGCGCATCCCCAACCAGGTCGACAAGTCCCTCCAGACCACCCGGCGGTTCGACGCCCTGAAGATGTGGCTGACGCTGCGCGTGATGGGCGCGGACGGCATCGGCGCCCTCTTCGACGAGGTGTGCGACCTGGCGGCCGAGGGCTGGGAGCTGCTCGCGGCCGACCCGCGCTACGACGTCGTGGTCCGGCCCACCCTGTCCACCCTGGTCTTCCGCTACATCCCCGCGGCCGTCACCGACCCCGCCGAGATCGACCGCGCCAACCTCCACGCCCGCAAGGCCCTGTTCGCCTCCGGGGACGCCGTCGTCGCGGGCACCACGGTCGGCGGCCGCCACTACCTGAAGTTCACCCTGCTCAACCCCGAGACCACGACGGCCGACATCGCGGCCGTCCTCGACCTGATCGCCGGCCATGCCGAGCAGTACCTGGGAGAGTCCCTTGACCGCGCTTGCTGAAGCCCCGGAGAAGACCTACGACGTCGTGGGGATCGGGCTCGGCCCCTTCAACCTCGGCCTCGCCTGCCTCACCGAGCCGATCGCCGAACTGGACGGCGTCTTCCTGGAGTCCAAGCCCGACTTCGAGTGGCACTCCGGGATGTTCCTCGACGGCGCCCATCTCCAGACCCCGTTCATGTCGGACCTGGTCACCCTCGCCGACCCCACCTCCCCGTACTCCTTCCTCAACTACCTGAAGGAGAAGGGCAGACTGTACTCGTTCTACATCCGGGAGAACTTCTATCCGCTGCGGGTGGAGTACGACGACTACTGCCGCTGGGCGGCCGGCAAGCTGAGCTGCGTCCGCTTCGGCACCACGGTCACCGAGGTGTCGTACGACGAGACGGGCGAGGTGTATGTCGTCCGTGCCGAGGGCGGCCGGACGTACCGGGCGCGGCGGCTGGTCCTCGGGACCGGGACCGTGCCCTTCGTTCCCGAGCCGTGCCGGGGGCTGGCCGGCGATGTCGTCCACACCTCCCAGTACATGCACCGCAAGGCCGAGCTCCAGCGGAAGAGGTCCATCACGATCGTCGGCAGCGGGCAGAGCGCCGCCGAGATCTACTACGAGCTGCTGGCCGGGATCGACGACCACGGCTACCAGCTCAACTGGGTCACCCGCTCCCCGCGGTTCTTCCCGCTGGAGTACACCAAGCTCACCCTGGAGATGACCTCCCCGGACTACATCGACTACTTCCGCGCCCTGCCGGAGGAGACCCGCTACCGGCTGGAGAAGCAGCAGAAGGGCCTGTTCAAGGGGATCAACTCGGACCTGATCGACTCGATCTTCGACCTGCTCTACCAGAAGAACGTGGAGAGCGGGGACCGGCCGGTGCCCACCCGGCTGCTCACCAACTCCTCCCTCACCAGCGCCTCTCACACCGACGGCGCCTTCACCCTCGGCTTCCGCCAGGACGAGCAGGGCAAGGACTTCGAGATCCGCTCCGAGGCGCTGGTGCTGGCCACCGGCTACCACTACACGCCCCCGGCCTTCCTCGACCCCGTCCGCGACCGGCTCCGCTTCGACGGCCACGGCCGCTTCGACGTGGCCCGCAACTACTCCGTCGACCACACCGGCCGGGGCGTCTTCCTCCAGAACGCCGGCGTCCACACGCACAGCATCACCTCTCCGGACCTGGGCATGGGCCCGTACCGGAACGCGTACATCATCCGCGAGCTGCTCGGCACCGAGTACTACCCGGTCGAGAAGACCATCGCCTTCCAGGAGTTCGGAGCATGACCTTCACCATCCGTCCCCTCGACCCGCTGACGGACGCCGAGCTGCTGCACGGCTGGGTCACGCACCCCAAGGCCGCGTTCTGGATGATGCAGGACGCCCGGCTGGAGGACGTGGAGCGGGCCTACCTGGAGATCGCGGCCGACGAGCACCACGAGGCGTTCCTCGGGCTGCACGACGGCCGGCCGGTCTTCCTGATGGAGCGGTACGACCCCGCGCACCGCGAGCTGGCCGGGCTCTACGAGCCGGAGCCGGGCGACACCGGCATGCACTTCCTGGTGGCGCCCACGGACACCCCGGTGCACGGGTTCACGCGGGCCGTCATCACCGCCGTCATGGAGCACCTCTTCGCCGACCCGGCCGTGACCCGGGTCGTGGTCGAACCCGATGTGCGCAACACGGCGGTGCACGCCCTGAACAAGGCCGTCGGGTTCGTGCCCGACCGGGAGATCCAGAAGCCGGAGAAGAAGGCGCTGCTGAGCTTCTGCACCCGCGAGGACTTCCTGCGGGCGGTGGCCGCATGAACCTCGCCGACGCCGTGGCCCACCTCTCCCCCGAGCGCTGGGCGACCGCCAACCGCCTGCTGATACGCAAGGCGCTCGCCGAGTTCGCCCACGAACGCCTGATCACCCCCGAGCCGGACGGCGAGGGGTACGCCGTCCGCAGCGACGACGGGCTCACCGTCTACCGGTTCCGGGCCGTCCGCCGCGCCCTCGACCACTGGCAGGTCGACGCCGAGTCCGTCACCCGGCACCGCGACGGCGCCGAACTCCCCCTTTCCGCACTGGACTTCTTCATCGAGCTGAAGGAGTCCCTGGGGCTGAGCGACGAGATCCTGCCGGTCTATCTGGAGGAGATCTCCTCCACCCTCTCCGGCACCTGCTACAAGCTCACCAAGCCCCCGATCACCTCCGCCGAGCTGGCGGACAGCGGCTTCCAGGCCATCGAGACCGGGATGACCGAGGGCCACCCCTGCTTCGTCGCGAACAACGGGCGGCTCGGGTTCGGCGTCCACGAGTACCTGTCGTACGCGCCGGAGACCGCGCGCCCGGTACGGCTGGTGTGGCTGGCCGCGCACCGGTCGCGGGCCGCGTTCACGGCGGGGGCGGGGATCGAGTACGGCACATTCCTGCGGGAGGAGCTGGGCGAGACCACGCTGAACCGTTTCCGCGCCGTGCTCACCGGCCAGGGGCTCGACCCGGACGACTACCTCCTCATCCCCGTCCACCCGTGGCAGTGGTGGAACAAGCTCTCCGTCACCTTCGCCGCCGAGGTGGCCCGGCGCCATCTGGTCTGTCTCGGCGAGGGCGACGACGCGTACCTGGCCCAGCAGTCGATCCGGACCTTCTTCAACACCTCCCACCCCGAGAAGCACTATGTGAAGACGGCCCTGTCCGTCCTCAACATGGGCTTCATGCGCGGCCTGTCCGCCGCCTACATGGAGGCCACCCCGGCCATCAACGACTGGCTGGCCCAGCTGGTCGAGAACGACCCGGTGCTGAAGTCGACGGGTCTGACGATCATCCGGGAGCGGGCGGCCGTCGGCTACCGGCACCTGGAGTACGAGCGGGCCACCGACCGCTCCTCGCCGTACCGCAAGATGCTGGCCGCCCTGTGGCGGGAGAGCCCGGTGGCTTCGCTCGGGGACGGCGAGTCGCTCGCCACCATGGCCTCACTGCTGCACACCGACCACGAGGGCGCCTCCTTCGCGGGCGCGCTGATCACCCGCTCCGGGCTCGCCCCCGCCGAGTGGCTGCGGCGCTATCTGCGGGCCTACTACACCCCCCTCCTGCACAGCTTCTACGCCTACGACCTGGCGTTCATGCCGCACGGCGAGAACGTCATCCTGGTGCTCAAGGACGGCGTGGTGCAGCGGGCGGTCTACAAGGACATCGCCGAGGAGATCGTGGTGATGGACCCCGACGCGGTACTGCCGCCCGAGGTGCGGCGGATCCGCGTCGAGGTCCCGGAGGACCAGAAGCTGCTGTCGCTCTTCACCGATGTCTTCGACTGCTTCTTCCGGTTCCTCGCCGCGCACCTCGCCGAGGAGGGGTTCCTGACCGAGGACGAGTTCTGGGACACGGTCGCCGAGGTCACCCGCGCGTACCAGGAGTCGGCGCCGGAACTGGCCGAGAAGTTCCGGCAGTACGACATCTTCGCCCCCGAGTTCGCGCTGTCCTGCCTCAACCGGCTCCAGCTGCGGAACAACCGGCAGATGGTGGACCTCGCCGACCCGTCCGGCGCGCTCCAGCTCGTCGGCACGCTCGGGAACCCGCTCGCTCAGCGCGCCGGCCAGGGCACCTGAGGCGACCTGTAGTAGGTGATGCCCAGGGCGTCCCAGCGCGGGCCCTGGGCCGCCAGCCGCACCTTGTAGGCGTCCCAGTCGTGGCTGGCCGCCGGGGACCAGCCCAGCTCGGCGGCGCCCGCGAGGCGCGGGAACGCCAGGTACTCGAGGTCGGCGGAGGTCTTCAGCGTCTCGGACCACAGCGGCGCCTCCACGCCCCTGATCGCCGACGCGGGCGCCCCCGGCAGATAGGCGCCCGGGTTCCAGTCGTAGGACCGCCGCACCTCCACCAGGCCCGCCCAGGTGAGGCCCAGCCGGGTGGCCTTGGTGTACTTCATGTCGAGGTAGATCCGGTCGGCCGGGGACAGGATCAGGCCGGTGCCGTTGCGAGCGGCCCGCGCCACCTGTTCCTTCTCCGTGGCGCTGGTGCCGTCCAGGCCCCAGTACTGGGCGAGGGCGCCCGGGGCCGGGCGGGCGCCGGTGAGCTGGTGCCAGCCGATGACCGTCTTGCCGTACCGGGCGACGACCGGCTGCACCCGGTCCATGAAGGTGACGTAGTCGGCGTGACTGGTGGAGTGGGCCTCGTCGCCGCCGATGTGGAGGTAGCGGCCGGGGGTGAGCGCCGCCAGCTCGCGGACGACGTCGTCCACGAAGTCGTACGTCACCTGCTTGCCCACGCACAGCGAGCTGAAGCCGACGTGGGTGCCGGTGTAGCGCGGGGGTGCCACGCCGTCGCAGTTCAGCGGGGCGTAGGAGGCGAGGGCCGCGTTGGTGTGGCCCGGCATGTCGATCTCCGGGACGACCTCCAGATAGCGGGCGGCCGCGTAGCGCACGATCCGCCGGTAGTCGGCCTTGGTGTAGTAGCCGCCGGGGCCGCCGCCCACCTCGGTGCCCCCGCCGTAGGCCGCCAGGCGGGGCCAGGAGTCGACGGCGATGCGCCAGCCCTGGTCGTCGCTGAGGTGCAGATGCAGCTCGTTGATCTTGTAGAGGGCGAGCTGGTCGATATAGCGCTCGACCTGGGCGACGGTGAAGAAGTGCCGGGCGACGTCGAGCATGGCGCCCCGGTAGGCGTAGCGGGGCCGGTCCTCGATGGTGCCGCCCGGGACCACCCACGGGCCGGGCTGCACGCTTCTGCGCTCGACGGCCGCCGGGAGCAGCTGACGCAGGGTCTGCACGCCGTGGAAGAGACCGGCGGGCGCGCTCGCGGTGAGGGTCACGCCCAGTGGACCGCTGCTCAGCCGGTATCCCTCCGCCCCGAAGTCGCCTTTCCGCAGGCGCAGTTGGATCCCGCCGGTGCCCGGGCCGGTGACCGGCAGGCGGTAGCCGGTGGACGGTCGCAGCAGGCCGGCGAGGTAGCCGCCGATCCGGCGGACCTCGGCCGAGTCGTCGGCGTGCACCTGGGTGGCGCGGGTGATGCGGTACGGCACTGTGCCCGGCGTGACCGAGGCGGGCGCCGGGATCACCCGGCCGGGCAGGGCCGGTGCGGCGGCGGCCGGGGGTGCGGCGCCGACGGTGGACACGCCTGCCGCGGCGAGCAGCAGGGCGCCGAGGATGCGGGTGATGCGGGGAGTCGTGCCGTGGTCGCGTCTCACTTGCGCTCCCTTCGGATGTGGTCGAGACCACTGTCCCGCAGATCCGGTGAAACAATCCCCCCATGGCGGAAATCATCCAGAAGGACGGCACCTGGGCCTTCGAGGCGGACACCCTGCGGCTGACTCCGGGCCGGGACAAGGGCGTCGACCCGTTCCGCCGGGAGCTGGGCGAACTGGTGGTGCCGCTGCGGGCGTTGGCCGGGATCGCCTTCGAGCAGGGCCGGCGGTCGGGGCGGCTGCGACTGCGGCTGCGCGACGGCGCCGATCCGCTGCTCCAGGCGACCGGCGGCCGGCTCGCCGACCCGCTCGACCCCTATCAGCTGACCGTGGAGCCCGACCGGTACGGCGTCGCCGAGTACTTCGCGGAGGAGGTCCGCAACGCCCTGCTGCTGGAGGAGGTTTCCGCGGACCCGGTGGACGACTATCTGCTGCCGGGTCCGGCCCTGCCGATGTCCGCCTCGGCCGGCGACGGCACCGCGAGCTTCGACGGGCAGCGAGTGCGGCTGGAGTGGAACTGGAAGACCGAGGGCGCCAAGGCCGCCACCGGCCCGCGGACGATCCCGCTCACGGACCTCACCGGCGTGGCCTGGCAGCCGGCCGTCGGACTGGAGAACGGCCACCTCCGCTTCCTGGTGCGCGGCGCCCCGGAGACGCCTCCGGCCAAGTTCGACCCGAACGCGATCGAGCTGTGGGGGTTCAAGAAGGACCCGCTGATGGCCCTGGTGGCCGCCGCCGTACAGGCCCGGCTGCCGCACCCGGCGAAGAACATACCCGTACAGAAGGAACTGTCCACGGACATACACGACGACAGCCATGACGCGTTGCTGCGGCGGCTGCGGGAGCTGGGCGAGCTGCACCGCGACGGCATCCTGACGGAGGAGGAGTTCGCGCTGGCCAAGCAGGCGATTCTGCGGCGCATGTGAGACGCAGACCACATCAGCCGGTACCTCTGCCCGAAATCGGGCACGATTCTTGCGAAACCGCGCCCGGTACCCCAGGATCTACCGGGTGCACGACGAACTTGTTGATCATCTGACGCGCTCGACGCCCCTGAACCGGGGCGAGGCGCTGCGGGTGATCCAGGACGTGCTCGCCTACTTCGACGAGACGATCCAGGAGTTCGTCCGTCGCCGCCACCGCGAGCTCCAGGCCCAGGGCCTGGTGAACACGGAGATCTTCGAACGGATCGAGGCGGACCTGAGATACCGGGCGGTGGCACCGCCGGAGCTGACCCTCCGGCAGCTGCGCCGCATGGTCTACGGCTGAGAGATACGTATATATGTGCGGCATTGTCGGATACATCGGGAAGCGTGACGTGGCCCCCCTCCTGCTGGAGGGCCTCCAGCGGCTGGAGTACCGCGGCTACGACTCGGCGGGCATCGTCGTCACCTCCCCGAAGGCGCCCGGCCTGAAGATGGTCAAGGCCAAGGGCCGGGTGCGCGACCTGGAGGCCAAGGTCCCGGCGCGCTTCAAGGGCACCACCGGCATCGCCCACACCCGCTGGGCCACCCACGGCGCCCCCTCCGACGTCAACGCCCACCCGCACATGTCGGCCGACAACAAGGTCGCCGTCGTGCACAACGGCATCATCGACAACGCCTCCGACCTGCGCCGCAAGCTGGAGGCGGACGGTGTCGAGTTCCTCTCCGAGACCGACACCGAGGTCCTCACCCACCTGATCGCCCGCTCCACCGCCGAGAAGCTGGAGGACAAGGTCCGCCAGGCGGTCCGGGTGATCGAGGGCACCTACGGCATCGCCGTGCTGCACGCCGACTTCCCGGACCGGATCGTGGTGGCCCGCAACGGCTCCCCGGTCGTCCTCGGCATCGGCGAGAAGGAGATGTTCGTCGCCTCGGACATCGCCGCCCTGGTCACCCACACCCGCCAGATAGTGACCCTGGACGACGGCGAGATGGCCACCCTCAAGGCCGACGACTTCCGCACCTACACCACCGAGGGCACGCGCACCACCGCCGAGCCCACCACCGTGGAGTGGGAGGCCGAGTCGTACGACATGGGCGGCCACGACACCTACATGCACAAGGAGATCTTCGAGCAGGCCGACGCCGTGGACCGCGTGCTGCGCGGCCGCATCGACGACCGCTTCTCCACCGTGCACCTCGGCGGCCTCAACCTGGACGCCCGCGAGGCCCGGCGGATCCGCCGGGTGAAGATCCTCGGCTGCGGCACCTCCTACCACGCGGGCATGATCGGCGCCCAGATGATCGAGGAGCTGGCCCGGATCCCCGCCGACGCCGAGCCGGCCTCCGAGTTCCGCTACCGCAACCCGGTCGTGGACCCCGACACCCTGTACATCGCGGTCTCCCAGTCCGGTGAGACGTACGACGTCCTCGCCGCCGTGCAGGAGCTGAAGCGCAAGGGCGCGCGGGTCCTCGGCGTCGTCAACGTGGTCGGCTCCGCGATCGCCCGCGAGGCCGACGGCGGCGTGTACGTGCACGCGGGCCCCGAGGTCTGCGTGGTCTCCACCAAGTGCTTCACCAACACCACCGTCGCCTTCGCGCTGCTCGCCCTGCACCTGGGCCGCACCCGCGACCTCTCGGTCCGCGACGGCAAGCGGATCATCGAGGGTCTGCGCCGGCTGCCCGGGCAGATCGCCGAGATCCTGGAGCAGGAGGAGGAGATCAGGAAGCTGGCGGAGCAGTTCGCCGACGCCCGCTCGATGCTCTTCATCGGCCGCGTCCGGGGCTACCCGGTGGCGCGCGAGGCCTCCCTGAAGCTGAAGGAGGTCTCCTACATCCACGCCGAGGCCTACCCCGCCTCCGAGCTGAAGCACGGCCCGCTGGCCCTGATCGAGCCGGCCCTGCCCACGGTCGCGATCGTCCCCGACGACGACCTGCTGGAGAAGAACCGCGCGGCCCTGGAGGAGATCAAGGCCCGCAGCGGCAAGATCCTCGCGGTGGCCCACCAGCACCAGGAGAAGGCCGACCAGACGATCGTCGTCCCCAAGAACGAGGACGAGCTCGACCCGATCCTGATGGGCATCCCCCTCCAGCTCCTCGCCTACCACACGGCGAAGGCCCTGGGCCGTGACATAGACAAGCCGAGGAACCTCGCCAAGTCGGTGACGGTGGAGTAATTCCCTAGGGGCGCGGGGAACTGCGCGACCAGCCCCCACGCACCTGCACAGGCGCGACAACAGAACGGACCCCTACGTGGCCACCTTCACGTGGGGGTCCATTCACGTGCCGCTGCGGATCAGCCGGTGGCCGTCACCCCCCGGCCGGCGGCACGCCGGGGAAGCGCTGTCGGCCAGTGCGTGACAGCGGCCGTGGCCGCGTACCAGGCCACCGCACCCGAGACAGCCGCCACCCAGCCCCCGACCTTCGCCAGGGAAGAGCTGTCGGCGAAGGCCGAGACGGCCAGCACCAGCATCGCCAGGAACAGCAGCCCGTACACGACCTGGCCGAGGCCGTCCCCGCCCGCGAGGGTCAGGGTGAGCGCCACCAGGGCGAAGAGGAGCAGGAAGAGTCCGGCCGCGTTGGCGGAGGAGTGACCGCCGACCGCCCAGGTGAACCACAGCGCGCCGAGGGCCGCGAAGCCCGTGCCGGACACGCCGTCGCCGCCGCGGAAGGCCAGCAGGCCGACCAGGAACAGGGCAACTCCGCCCACATAGTGGGCCACTGACACGGCGTCGGACGCGGCCACCCCGTGGATCACGCCTGTCGTACCGAGACCGAACGCCAACAGGGTGATGCCCAGGGCGAGTCGGCCGACCACCGTAGTACTTCCGTTGTCCACGGCGGGCTCCCTTCATGCTGTGCTGTTGCGCGGGTGACCGATATATGCCCTTCACAAGGGCACAAACCACCTCTACGCGCGAGTAGTTTCGCGTTGCACAAAGGGAGTTGGGCGACTCAGGGGATGACGATGACGGGCCGCTTCGCCCGCTTGGCGAGCCGGCCGGCCACCGAGCCGAAGATCCGGCCCACGATGCCGTGCGTGGAGCCGACGACGATCGCGTCCGCCTCGTACTCCCGCCCCACCTCTTCGAGTTCGTGGCAGATGTCCCCGCCCCGCTCGACCAGGATCCAGGGCACCTCGGCCAGATAGTCCGCGCAGGCCAGTTCCAGCCCCAGGACCTCGGTGCGGTGGTCCGGGACGTCGACGAAGACGGGCGGCTCGCAGCCGGCCCACACCGTGGTGGGCAGCCGGTTGGCCACATGGACGATGATCAGACCGGAGCCGGAGCGATGGGCCATGCCGATGGCGTAGGCGAGGGCGCGCTCACTGGAGGTGGACCCGTCGAAGCCGACGACGACTCCGTGCCGGAAGGCGGGATCGCAGGAAGGGCGTGACTCTGCCGCCGCCAGGGGATCGGCCGCCGTGGGATCGGCGACCGGCCGCTTGCGGTCCGCGGGTTCGAAGAATTCGTGACCGGCCATGGCTGTCTCGGCGTTGTGATCCTTTTATGGGTGGGACGACAGTCGTACGACGGAACTGCGCGGTGGAGCCGTGCCCGGAGCTGTGTCCGGGAAACATCTTCCCAACCCCATACCCCCAAGGGTACGGCGGCACGCCTCCGGAGCCCAGTTCCCGCACACGCTCCGTAAGCGGAGCGCTCCCCCGACGTCCGCAGGGGTTCACCGGAGCATGCACGAGCCGCGCCCGTAACGCAATGGTTGCTGCCCCGTACAGGCGGTTTGCACACGCTTCCCGGGGATCCCCGGCGTACGGCCGGTGACCGACCGGTCGCCCGGGCGTTGAAGGGGTGAGCCACCGCCCCAGGGAGTGACGAGATGCCCGGACACCGCTCCAGCAGCGAGCCGCCCGCCGCGCCGGACAGCGCGAGCGCGGTGATCCGCTGGGCCGCGTTCAGCTGCGTCGTGGTCCCCGTCGTCCTGGTCGGCTACGGCACCTCGCTGGCCGGCGCGACGGGCGCGGCGCTGGGCCTGGCCGCCGTCACCGCCGTCTGCCGGGTGCTGCTGCGGCGCTCGGAGCGGTGCGCGGAGCGCTACGGCGACCGTTGCGTCGCGCAAAGAGGCGGACGTCACACCCGGGGACAGACACCGACCGACTGACCTGTTTCTGCGCTTCGGAACGCTTCTTTTCAGCCAACTTCTGGATATCGCCCCAGGGGGGTCCCGACCACCCCCAAACCCCCGTTCCACCTGCACGGAAAGGGTCTACGGGCGGCTGCGCACCCTACGCGGTTTGGCCACCGCGACAAGGCGCACTTCCCTGCGCGCTCCGCGAGTGCAACGCTTCGTGATCGAATGCTTCACGCCAAGTTGTCATGTCGACAATCTGGGGCGTGTGGAACTGGTCACCGTGAGACCGCGGGACCCAGTAGATTCGATCTTGACTTGCTTACGGCGGGGGACTCGTGCAGGACCGAGGGGAAACGTGCAGGAGCGACACAACCGAGGAGCCGCGACCACCGAGGGGGGCTTAGCAGTATGAGCCACGACTCCACCGCCGCGCCGGATGCCGCAGCCCGGAAACTCTCCGGGCGACGCCGCAAGGAGATCGTCGCGGTGCTGCTGTTCAGCGGCGGTCCCATCTTCGAGAGTTCCATTCCGCTGTCGGTGTTCGGAATCGACCGCCAGGACGCCGGGGTACCGCGCTACCGGCTGCTGGTGTGCGCCGGCGAGGAAGGCCCGCTGCGCACCACCGGGGGCCTGGAACTCTCCGCGCCGCATGGACTGGAGGCGATCTCACGCGCCGGGACGGTCGTCGTACCGGCCTGGCGGTCGATCACCTCACCACCGCCCGAAGAAGCGCTCGACGCGCTGCGCCGGGCCCATGAGGAGGGCGCCCGCATCGTCGGGCTGTGCACGGGCGCGTTCGTGCTCGCCGCGGCCGGACTGCTGGACGGACGCCCGGCGACCACCCACTGGATGTACGCGCCGACGCTGGCCAAGCGCTACCCGTCGGTGCACGTCGATCCACGGGAGCTGTTCGTCGACGACGGCGATGTGCTGACGTCGGCCGGTACGGCCGCCGGGATCGACCTCTGTCTCCACATCGTGCGCACGGACCACGGCAACGAGGCGGCCGGCGCGCTCGCCCGGCGCCTGGTGGTCCCGCCGCGCCGGTCGGGCGGGCAGGAACGCTACCTCGACCGGTCTTTACCCGAGGAGATCGGCGCCGACCCGCTCGCCGAGGTCGTCGCCTGGGCGCTGGAACACCTCCACGAGCAGTTCGACGTGGAGACCCTGGCGGCACGCGCCTATATGAGCCGCCGCACGTTCGACCGCCGGTTCCGCTCACTGACCGGCAGCGCACCGCTCCAGTGGCTGATCACCCAGCGGGTGCTCCAGGCGCAGCGGCTGCTGGAGACGTCGGACTACTCGGTGGACGAGGTCGCGGGACGCTGCGGCTTCCGCTCCCCGGTGGCCCTGCGTGGCCACTTCCGCCGCCAGCTCGGCTCCTCCCCCGCCGCCTACCGGGCCGCCTACCGGGCCCGCAGGCCCCAGGGCGACCGGCCGGAGGAGGCGGAGGCGCCGGCCGTCCAGCCGGGGCACCCGTCCCCGATGGGTCTGTCGGGTCACGGTCCCGTCGGCCACGGGCCCGCGGTGCTGCACCCGGACAGCGGGGTGCCGATGCAGAGCCGCCGTACGCCGGCCGGCGCGGTGAGCCTGCTGCCGGGGCCGCGCAGCGCCAGCTGAGCGAGGAGTGAGGAAGGGAGGGGGCGGAGTCTCGTACTCCGCCCCCTCCCCCTTGTCTTCTGGCCGTCTTTTCTCGCTCCTGTGCGGGTGCACGCTCGGTTCCGCTCGCGGCGGCGCGCCGTAAGGTGAGACACATGAACGATCGCATGGTGTGGATCGACTGCGAGATGACCGGCCTCTCGCTGTCCGACGACGCTCTCATCGAGGTGGCCGCCCTCGTCACCGACTCCGAGCTGAACGTACTCGGCGAGGGGGTCGACATCGTCATCCGCCCGCCGGAGCGGGCGCTGGAGACGATGCCGGAGGTGGTGCGTCAGATGCACACCGCGTCCGGCCTGCTCGCGGAGCTGCCGAACGGCACGACGCTGGAGGATGCCGAGCAGCAGGTGCTGGCGTATGTGAAGGAGCATGTGAAGGAGCCCGGCAAGGCCCCGCTGTGCGGGAACTCCGTGGGCACCGACCGCGGCTTCCTGCTGCGGGACATGCCGACCCTGGAGGACTACCTCCACTACCGGATCGTCGACGTCTCCTCCATCAAGGAGCTGGCCCGGCGCTGGTACCCGCGGGCCTACTTCAACAGCCCGGAGAAGAACGGCAACCACCGGGCGCTGGCCGACATCCGCGAGTCCATCGCCGAACTGCGCTACTACCGCGAGGCCGTCTTCGTGCCGCAGCCCGGGCCCGACTCCGAGACCGCGAAGGCGATCGCCGCCAAGCACGTCCTGCCCGCGCCCTGACCTGCCGGTCGCGGCCCCGAGAAGCCCGCCGGAAGGCCCGCGCGAAAACGTGTGCGCGAGCACCCCTTCGGACCCTGTAGACTTCTTCTCGGCCGGTCGGGGAAACGACAAGTTCCACCGCCGGTCGTGGTGGGTGTAGCTCAGCTGGTAGAGCACCTGGTTGTGGTCCAGGATGTCGCGGGTTCGAGTCCCGTCACTCACCCTCGGTGACCAGCCGGTGGCTCCGTCGAAAGACGGGTCACCGGCTGTTCCGTTTTCCCGGGCAGGACCGCGCCGCTTCCCGGACGAGCGGCGGAGGCCGCTCTTCCGAGTGTGCAGTCCCTGCGTTGCGCGGGGCCGGGCGGCCCGGTGTGCGCCAGGATGGCCCCTGCGTCAGAGCACTGCCTCGCCACGCGCGACCCACCTGACGGCGCGTCACGACCGGACGCGGCGCGTGGCGATTCGTCTCACACGAGGGGAACGCAATGTCACGCAGTCGTGCACGCACCACCGTCCTCGCCGCGACAGCGGTGGTGGCGGCCGTCGCCGGTGCCACGGGGGCCGCGCCGGCCCACGCCCCGGCCCAGACCTCCCAGACGATCCGCTTCTTCTCCGACCGGCCGCTGCCGGCGAACGGGGCGACGGCGGTGTCCGCCCTCCCGGCCTCCGCGCGCGCCCTGCTCACCGGGGAGCGCTCCGTGACCCCGGACACGGACACGCCCCGCGGGTACAAGCTGCGCAAGGGGACCACCCCCACGGACTACATCTACAAGTCGGCCGACGTGTACGCCATCGAGGCGCACTGCGACGCCCACGAGTGCCACGCGATCCAGCAGGTCGTGGTGGCCATCAAGGAGTACGTGCGCGGCAGGACCTCCAAGAACTGGGAGATCACCTTCTACGGGCGCCGCTACACGGGTTCCTCGGACTTCCACATGGAGTACACCTACGAGTGCGGGGTCAACATCCCGCACGCCAAGGACAAGACCTGCTCGACCTGGAAGCACGACGGGGCGCAGGGCCCGGCGGGTCCCGCGGTCGCCGTCAACAAGCAGTACATCGTGAAGAACTTCGGCAGCACCCCCGTGGTCACCAAGTTCCCCATGATCAAGCTGCTGGTGGAGTTCCACGACGGCTCCGAGGCGATCGGCGACGACGGCAAGCCCGGCGAGAAGTTCCGCGGCTGGGACGTCTGCGTCACCAAGACGACCACCAAGCTGTGCCACAGTACGGGCGACGGCAGTTGAGCCGACGGCGCTGGAGGCCCCCATGGCGAGCTGGACCGAGCTGCGTGAACTCCTCGACCGCACGCCCAAGCCCGCCGTGGTGGGCCGCCACCTCTCCGTCCAGCCGCGGCGCGACGACGGGCGGGGCTGGCCGCCCGCCAGCCCGGTGCGCCGTACCGTGTCCTTCGCCTACCGGCCCCCGGGGGACTGGTTCCTCGACCACGGGGACGGGGACATCACCATCGACACGGGGCAGGGCGGGCCGGCCGGGCTCGGCTTCGGGCCGCGGTTCCCCTGGGACCTGGCCCCCTCGCCGGACCGGCTGATCACCTGCGCGCACAGCCCGGCGCTGGCCGCGGCCGACGCCGTGGGCGAACCGGAGCGGGTACGGCACGAGGGGCGCCCGGCGTGGGCGGTCACGCTGCGCACCCCGGCGCTGCCGCAGCCGTTGCGGGTGGTCGTCGACCCCGCGGCGGGCATCCTGCTGTCGGCGGCGGTCGAGGAGAGCGGCTACCGCGAGGAGCTGTCCGGGCTGGAGTTTCCTCCCGGCCTGCCGGACGCCCGCTTCCGGTGGACCGAGGCCCTTACGGCGGCCGAGGAGGCCCGGCAGAAGCGGCGCGCCGAGGTCGCCGCGCACCACGGTGCGGAGAGTCTGCCCGTCCCCGCCTTCTGGCCCGGCGGGCGCGCGCACTTCGAGCCCCGGGTGTTCGACGGCGACCTCACCACCGGTCTGCTCGCCCTGGACCTCTACAACGAGGGTGCCCCGGCGGGCACTCCGGCCATGGCCGTGCTGGTACGGCAGCGGCCGGACGCCCCGCTGTTCGAGCCCGGCTGGGTCGCGGACCCGGAGGCGTACGTGCACCACTGGGCGGACGGGACCTGGCAGTGGACCCTCGCCCTGTGGGGCCGGCCGCTGACCCCCGAGGAGCTGGACCGGGTCGTCGCGTCCCTGCCCGGCTGACCACGCTGACGGTTCGGCAGGGTTCGGTGGGCGCCGAACCGTCGGCCGGGATACGTGACGCATGGGTGCGGACAGCACGAACAAGGACGTCGGTGTCGATCTCGCGGCGGTGGCCCGGCTGCTCGCGGACGGCACACGCGCCGGTATCTGCCTGGCCCTGCTGGACGGCCGGGCCTGGACGGCGCGCGAGCTGGCCCGGTACACCGGTGTGGCACCTTCGACGGCCAGCGAGCATCTGAACCTGCTGGTGGGCGGGGGTCTGCTGGCCGAGGAACGGCAGGGCCGGCACCGCTATGTCCGGCTCGCCGGCCCCAAGGTGGCGGCCCTGATCGAGTCCCTCGCCGAGATCGCCCCGCGCGGCCCCGCCCGGCCCGCCTCCCTCGGCGCGGCCGGCCGGTCCCGTGCGCTGGGCCGCGCCCGGCTCTGCTACGACCATCTCGCCGGTGCCCTGGGCCTGGCCGTGACGGACGCCCTGCTCGCGGACGGTGTGATCGCCTGGGACCCGCAGCCGTCCCTGACCCGGGCGGGATCCGCCGCTCTGGCCGAGCACGGCACCGCGCTGCCCACCGCGTCCCGGCGCCCGCTGGTGCGGTCCTGCCTGGACTGGACCGAGCGCCGCCCCCATCTGGGCGGCGCCGTGGGAGCGGCGGTCTGCTCCCACGCCCTGGCCGCGGGCTGGATCACCCGGATCGGCACCAGCCGGGCCCTGGCGCTGACACCGGCCGGCCGGCAGGCGTTCACCGACCGCTTCCATGTCCCCCCGGACCGGCTGACCTCCCCCGACAACGGCCACTGACCGCACCCGGGACCCGCCCTGGCCAGGGCTTTTCCTCCAGGTCGCACGACGGAGGAGCAAGAGCGGCCCTCAGCCGCCGTCGCCGCCCAGGAGCCGGCCGCGCCGGGCGCGCAGCGCCGTCAGCGACTCCCCGGCCGGCTGAGCCAGGGCGACCGGGCACAGCATCTCCTCGACCGCGGGGTCCTCCCCGCGGTCGCGGGCGTACAGGGCACGCCCTCCGGGGCTGCTCAGGGTGATCCCCAGTGCCGCGGCGTCCGGGGCCCACCGGGGCGGGGCCGGATGCCGGCCGTGCGCGCAGGTAGCGTCGGCGAGGTGCGGCAGCACCTGCTCCAGCGCCCCGATCAGGTCGTCGAGCACGGCGGTGTCCCGTACGGCGTCGGAAGCCGCGTGCCGGCCGACCGCCACGACGGCCAGCAGCCGGCCGGGCCGGTCCGCCGGGGCGGCCCACCGCAGTGCGTCCGCCTGCCGGCGGATCGTCTCGCCGACGTCGGTCCCCGGCTCCGGGTAGCCGTGCAGCAGCGCGGACAGCGTGTCGATGGCGTCCTGTTCCCCCACCGGGAGCCTGGGCGGAACGTCCCCGGCCGAACCGGGTTCGATCACGTCCAGCGCGATCCGCGCGAACCCGGCGACGTTGCGCGGACAGAGCCACTGCTCGCGCGGGTGGTACTCCTCCCACACGGACGCCGGGTCGGCGAGGGCGCACACCTGCCGGGCGAGGTCCTCGTCGTACTCGGCGTCGTGCTCCTGCCAGGGGTGCGTCTCGTGCGCGCAGGGCCGGTCGCGCAGGGCCGCGTCGGTTGCCGTCAGGGCCGCCGTGACCGCCGGTACGACGCCCTCGCCCGGCCCCGTGGCGACATAGGGCGCCATCAGCAGGAGACCGAGCGTCCACACCGGGGACGACGGGCCGCCCGGGTCGGCGGCGAGCCGGGCGGCGCAGTCGAGGGCCGCCCGGTCATACGCGTCGTTGTGGAAGTCGTCGTACTCCTGCCGGATCTCGTCCCAGCGGCCGGCGAGTTCGGCGAGTTCGGCGAGCGGGAAGCCGTCGGTGATCACCGGGTGAGTGTAGGCGGACTCCCCTCAGAACCCGATGGCCTCGCCGAGCAGCAGGACCGTGCCCGGGCGGAAGCGGGGCGGGGCGTTGAGGACCAGGAGTTGGCTGACGGTGCTGGGACGGCCGTACGCCGCCTGGGCGCGGGCCGATTCCGGCGGGAGGGCGTGCTCCTGGAGGCGGCGCAGCGCGGTGTCCAGGTCGGGCACCACCTTCTGCGCCCCGACGACCCGGATCGCCCGCCCGGCGCCGCCGGTGTACGCGGGCAGCCGGCTTCCGGTGCCGGAGGCGGCGACGAGGGAGCCGGTCTCGGTGACCGCGGCGACGCTGCCCACGACGACGTCCGGGCAGGCGACCAGCCGCCGCAGGTCGTCGGCCTCGGCGCTGCGATCCATGGCACGTACCCGGGGCTTGACGGCCCGGTACCGGTCGCCGGTGTGGATGCCGTCGTCGATGCCGGACAGCCGGAGCGTCTCGCCGGCCGCGGTGAACACCTCCGCCTTCTCCGGAACCAGATCCCTGACACGGGCCCGCGCGGCGGCGGCGTCATCGAGGATCCCCACGGCGGCCGCCGTGCTCCGTCGGCGCCGGGCTCGTCGGCGCGGAGCCCGGCAGCGGGGAGGTGTCGAGGTAGCGGACCTCGTAGACCCGCTCGGTGAACCGCCAGCCGTCCGGTGTGCGCCGGTAGCTGTCGTGGTAGACGGCGTGGTTGAGCCCCTGCACGCCGTTCTTCAGGCGCGCGACCTCGTGGATGTAGGCGCGGCCGGTCGCGGTGTCCCCGTCGATCCGGACCGTCCCCGGATGCGTGTTCTGCACGAAGAAGTCCCACTGCTCCTGGAGCCGCTCGCCCCCGGCGCGGATCTGCTCCGGGCCGACCAGTTCGACGGGGATGTTCGGCATCCGCAGTACGCCGTCCGGCGTGAACAGCCCGGCGAGGCGGGCGCGGTCGCGCATCATCACCGCGTCGGTGAACTCGGCGCGCAGCGCCTCGATCTCGACCCGGTCGGCGATCGCTCGAAAGTCGTCCATCGGTGTCCTTCCCTTCGTCTGCCCGGCACGACAACGCAGCCGTGCGGAATGCGAGGCACGGCGACCTCCCCTCTACGACCGTCCTGCGCGCCGGAGTGTGACATCGGGGGGCGTGGGGCTTTCCCCACCCCGCTCCGGCGGCTCGCCGTAGTGCCTGCGGCCGGGGCCGCGTGATCCGCTGGCCGGTACGGAAATCCGGCGGTGGAAAGGGGGACGGACGGATGAGGGTCCGGATCGGATGCTGGGCGTGGATCGCGGCTGTGGTGCAGTTCTTCGCCGTGCAGGCAGTCGTGGAGTCGGCCTGGTCACGGCCGTACAGCTGGGCGCGGAACAACATCAGCGACCTGGGAAACGCACACTGCGCCCTGCAACGGCAACCCGAGCCACGGTACGTCTGCTCCCCCGACCACGTCCTGATGAACGGTTCGTTCGCCGCCCTGGGCACGCTCCTCGTCCTCGGCGCCGTCCTGACCGGCCCCCTGTGGCGCCGGTCCGCGTCCGCCCTCTCGGCCCGGATCCTGCTGGCCGGGGCCGGTCTGGGCTTCCTGCTGGCCGGGCTGGCCCCCGCGGACGTCCACGAGAACCCGCACGTCCTGGGCGCCCTGCTCATCATGGGAGGCGGCAACATCGCCCTGCTGACGGCGGGCCCCGGCCTCTCGGCGACCGCCGTCCCGCGCGCCCTGCGCCGGACCACCCCCCTGCTGGGCCTCACGGGCCTCACGGGCCTGTGCCTCTTCCTCTCCCACCACTACCTCGGGCTGGGCATGGGAGGAATGGAGCGGGTGGCGCTGTTCCCGCTGCTGGTGTGGGTGCTGGTCGCGGGCGCTGTCGGGCTGACCGGCCGTGCCCCAGGGCGAGTTGAGAGGGCCGACGTGTAAGGATCGGAGCATGGATGATCTCTGTCTTCGCTCCGCCACCGAAACCGACCTCGGGCTTCTCGTGCGGCTTCGGGACGAGGCCGCCCGGTGGATGCTCCGGCGGGGGGTGAGCGGGCAGTGGCGGCCCGGGGAGTTGGACGAGGGGCACTTCCGGCGGGTCATGGCGGAGGGTGAGGTCTGGCTCGCGGAGGCCGGGGGGCGGGTGGTCGGGGCCTGGGAGTTGTGGTGGGAGGACGAGGCCGCCTGGGGGCCGCAGCCGCCCGTGGCCGGGTATGTGCACCGGCTCATGGTCGACCGGGAGGCCGCCGCGCCCGGCACCGGCAGGCTGCTGCTGCGGGCCGCCGAGCAGCGGGTGGCCGCGGCCGGGCGGAGCCGGGTGCGGCTGGACTGTGTCGCGGACAACGCGCTGCTCAACGCCTATTACCGGCAGGCCGGTTACCGGCTCGTGGGCCGCACGGAGGGCAAGCCGCAGCCGGGCGGGGTGGCCAGGGCGTTCAGCCTGCTGGAGAAGGTGCTGCCCGAGCAGTCGTAGGGCGGACGTACCGCCCCGCTGGGACCGCACGATGCAGCAGCGACCGGCCCGCGGGGGCGGCCCGTTACGAGGACTCCCGCGGCACCAGCTTCGCCGGCAGGACCGCGTGCCTGCGTTCCAGGCCCCGGGACGCCATCGGGCGGCGGTCGGCGATGTCCGACAGCAGCAGGTCGATCATCGCCCGGCCCATCTCCTCGATCGGCTGGCGGACGCTGGTCAGCGGCGGGTCCATGTGGCGGGCGATGACCGAGTCGTCGTAGCCGACCAGGGCCACGTCGTCGGGGATGCGGCGGCCCGCCTCGCGCAGCACCTGGCGGGCGCCCGCCGCCATCACGTCCGAGCCGGCGAAGACCGCGTCCAGGTCGGGGGCCTGGTCGAGCAGCGCGGTCATCGCCCGGCGGCCGCCCTCCTCCGTGAAGTCCCCGGGTTCCATGAGGAGTTGCTCGGGTTTGCGGCCCGCCGAGAGCAGGGCGTCCCGGTAGCCCGCGGCCCGGCACTGGGCGCCGTACACGTCCAGGCGGCCGGTGATGTGGGCGATGCGCCTCCGGCCGCGGGAGAGGAGGTGTTCGACCGCCGCGCGGGCGCCGCCGTAGTTGTCGGAGTCCACCGAGGTGAGCGTCTCGCCCGCCGAGCGGGGGCCGCTGATCACGGCCGGGATCTCCAGCTGGGACAGCAGGTCGGGGAGCGGGTCGTCGGCGTGCACCGAGACCAGCAGGACGCCGTCGACCCGGTGGGCGGCCAGGTACTGAGCGAGGCGCTGCCGCTCCCGGTCGCTGCCCGCGAAGATCAGCAGCAGCTGCATCTCGGTGTCGGAGAGTTCCGCTCCCACGCCGCGCAGCATGTCCGAGAAGTACGGCTCGGTGAAGAAGCGGGTCTCCGGCTCGGGGACGACGAGCGCGATGGCGTCGGTGCGGTTGGCGGCGAGGGCGCGGGCCGCCGTGTTGGGGACATAGCCGAGTTCGGCGACCGCCGCCTCGACCGCGGCGCGGGTGGCGTCGCTGACCCGGGGCGAGCCGTTGATCACGCGGGACACCGTGCCCCGTCCGACCCCGGCCCGGGCGGCGACCTCTTCGAGCGTGGGCCGCCCTCCGCTCCGGCCCCGCCCCGCATGGCTTGCCATGGGCTCCGCCTCTCTCGACCGAGTTCCTGCTCCTGGCTGGAATGTAACAGTCCTGGGGATCGCTCCCCGGGGCCCCGTCCCGCACCGGGCGCCGCACGGACGGCCGGTTTGCGTCTGGCCCTGTCGGCGCGCAACGGATGGAATCGGTCCACTTAACGGCCCGATAACCGAACGCCGCTCGCGCTGTCCGGTCCCTTGACAGGCCGCCGGGAACCGACGACCCTTCAACACATCATCGATGGGAGCGCTCCCACCCTACCTGACACATACATATCCCGCACGTTCCCCGCCCGAGCCGCAGCGAGCAACTGAGGGGCCCAACCATGCCGTTGGCCGGGGGGTCGCACGTCAGGGCAACAGGAGGACGCAACATGCGCACACGTACCCGAACCGCCCGCAGGGCGGTGGTCCTGGCGGCAGTCGCGACGCTCGGCGCCGGGCTGCTGTCCGGCTGCGCCAACGACAAGGGCGGCTCCGGTGGCGCCGACGGCGGCGGCAGCGGAAGCGGCAAGACCACGATCACCCTGGGGCTTTTCGGTACGCAGGGCTTCAAGGAGGCCGGCCTGTACGCCGAGTACGAGAGGCTCCACCCCGACATCAAGATCGAGGAGAACGTCACCGAGCGGAACGAGAACTACTACCCGGCGCTGGTCAACCACCTCACCACCAACAGCGGCCTCCAGGACATCCAGGCCGTCGAGGTCGGCAACATCGCCGAGATCGTGCAGACCCAGTCGGCCAAGCTGGAGGACTTCTCCAAGCTTTCGGGCGTGAACAAGAGCAACTGGCTGGACTGGAAGTGGGACCAGGCCACGAAGGACGGCCGCACCATCGGGCTCGGCACCGACATCGGGCCACTGGCGATCTGCTACCGCAAGGACATGTTCCAGAAGGCCGGGCTGCCCACCGACCGGGACGCGGTGGGCAAGCTGTGGGCGGGCGACTGGAACAAGCTGGTCGACGTCGGCGAGCAGTACAAGAAGAAGGCGCCCGAGGGCACCTACTTCATGGACTCCCCCGGCGGCCTGCTGAACGCGATCGTCTCCAGCCTGAAGGAGAAGTTCTACGACGCCTCGGGCAACGTCGTCTACAAGACGAACCCGGCCGTCAGGACCAGCTTCAACATCGCCGCCCGTGCCGCCAAGGACGGGCTGGTCGGCTCGCAGACCCAGTTCCAGCCGGCCTGGAACCAGACGATCGCCAACAGCAAGTTCGCGACCGTGGCCTGCCCGCCGTGGATGCTCGGCTACCTCAAGGGCCAGTCGAAGCCGGACGCCGCCGGCAAGTGGGACGTGGCCCCCGCTCCGCAGGCGGGCGCCTGGGGCGGCACCTTCCTGACCGTGCCGAAGAGCGGCAAGCACGTGAAGGAGGCGGATGCGCTGGTCGAATGGCTCACCGCCCCCGCCCAGCAGGCCAAGCTCTTCAGCGTGCAGGGCAGCTTCCCGAGCGCGCCGGCCGCCTACGACCTGCCCTCGGTCAAGAACGCCAAGAACGCCATGACCGGTGACGCGCCGATCGGCCAGATCTTCGCCGAGGCCGCCAAGTCCATCCCGCACCAGCCCATCGGCCCGAAGGACCAGATCATCGGGGCCGGCCTCGGCGACAACGGGGTGATCCTCGTGACGAAGGGCACCTCCCCCGAGGACGCCTGGAAGACGGCCACCAAGACGATCGACAACAACCTGGAGAAGTGACCGGTATGTCCCGGCACGACACCGCCGCGTCCCCGGTGCACGACCGGGGCGCGGCCCCCGCCCGCGCTGTTGCGGACCCCGTGTCCCCGGCCGAGACCAGGCGCCGGGCCCGGCTGTCCCGCCGGTGGCAGCGAGACCTGCGCTGGAGCCCGTACGCCTTCGTCTCCCCGTTCTTCCTGCTCTTCCTCGCCTTCGGCCTGTTCCCGCTGGTGTACACCGGCTGGGCCTCGCTGCACACGGTGGAGCTGACGGCGCCCACCGACATGCAGTGGGCGGGGATGCACAACTACATCCGGATCTTCGACGACGACTTCTTCTGGAACGCGGCGAAGAACACCCTGACCATCGGCATCATCTCGACGGTCCCGCAGCTGCTGATGGCGATGGGGCTCGCCCACATCCTCAACTACAAGCTGCGCGCGTCGACCTTCTTCCGGGTCGCGATGCTCGCGCCGTACGCGACCTCGATCGCCGCGGCCTCGCTGGTCTTCGTGCTGCTCTTCGGCCGTGACTACGGGATGATCAACTGGGCGCTGCACTTCGTCGGCGTCGACAAGATCGACTGGCAGAACGACAAGTGGTACTCGCAGATCGCGGTGTCCTCCGTCGTCATCTGGCGCTGGACCGGCTACAACGCGCTGATCTACCTGGCCGCGATGCAGGCCGTACCGCACGACCTGTACGAGTCGGCGGCGCTGGACGGCGCCAACCGCTTCCAGCAGTTCTTCCATGTGACGCTGCCCCAGCTGCGGCCGACCATCCTGTTCACCACCGTGGTGTCGACCATCGGCGCGAGCCAGCTGTTCGGCGAGCCACTGATGTTCGACTCCATCAAGGGCGCCTCCGGTGGTACCGATCACCAGTTCCAGACGCTGGGCCTGTACCTGTACGAGCAGGGCTGGGTGAACCAGCACCTGGGCCGGGCCTCCGCCATCGCCTGGACGATGTTCCTGATCCTCATCCTGATCGGGGTCGTCAACTACGTCATCTCGCGCCGGCTGCGCGCCAGCAGTTAGGAGAACCAGCCGTGACGACGACCCTGACCAACCCCGCCGGCGAGGCGCCGCCCGAGACGGCGCGGGCCCGGCGGGCCAAGGCCGGGCGGGCCGGCGGGCAGCTGCACGCCGGGCCGGTGACCTACGTGGTCCTGGTGCTGTTCACCATCGGCTCACTGTTCCCCCTGGTGTGGACGGCGATCGCCGCCTCCCGGGACAACAACCGGCTGGCCGAGACCCCGCCGCCGTTCTGGTTCGGCTCGAACCTGATGAACAACCTCCGGGTGGCATGGACGGACGCCAACCTGGGCAAGGCGTTCGTGAACACCACGATCGTGGCGGGCACCTCGGCGCTGACCATCGTGTTCCTGTCGACGATCGCCGGCTTCGCCTTCGCCAAGCTGCGCTTCAAGGGCCGTAACGCGCTGATGCTGGTGGTGATCGGCACCATGATGGTGCCGCCGCAGCTCAGCATCATCCCGCTGTTCATGATGGTGGCCAAGCTGGACTGGTCCGACCAGTTGCAGGCGGTGATCCTGCCGTCGCTGGTCAGCGCGTTCGGTGTGTTCTTCATGCGGCAGTACCTGGTGCAGGCGCTGCCGGACGAGCTGATCGAGGCCGCCCGGGTGGACGGCGCGAGCAGCTGGCGCGTGGTGTGGCACGTGGTGTTCCCGGCGGCCCGGCCGGCGATGGCCGTGCTCGGCATGCTGATGTTCGTGCAGTCCTGGAACGACTTCCTGTGGCCGTTCCTGGTGCTGTCCCAGAACGGCAATCCGACCGTGCAGGTCGCCATCGCGGGGCTGGGCCGCGGCTACACCCCGGACCAGTCCCTGATCATGGCGGGCGCGCTGCTCGGCACGCTGCCGCTGCTGCTGGTCTTCGCGATCTTCGGCAAGCAGATCGTCGGCGGCATCATGCAGGGCGCGGTCAAGGGCTGAGGCCCGCCGCGCCCGGGCCGGGGCAGCACCGCCCCGGCCCTCTCCTCTCGTCCCCTCCCCTTCTCACCGTCGTCTCCTCGACCCTCTTTGGGAGCGCTTCCATGTCTGAGTCCGCTACTTTTCCCCCCGCCTTCCTCTGGGGCGCCGCGACCTCCGCGTACCAGATCGAGGGGGCGGTGCGGGAGGACGGCCGTACGCCCTCGATCTGGGACACCTTCAGCCATACGCCGGGCAGGACGGCCGGCGGCGACCACGGTGACATCGCTGTCGACCACTACCACCGCTGGCGCGAGGACGTGGCGCTGATGGCGGAGCTGGGCCTGACCGCGTACCGCTTCTCCGTCTCCTGGCCGCGGGTGCAGCCGACCGGCCGGGGCCCCGCGGTCCAGGTGGGCCTGGACTTCTACCGCCGGCTGGTGGACGAGTTGCTCGCGCACGGCATCAAGCCCGCCGTCACCCTCTACCACTGGGACCTGCCGCAGGAGCTGGAGGACGCGGGCGGCTGGCCGGCCCGGGACACGGCCCTGCGCTACGCCGAGTACGCGCAGCTCGTCGGCGAGGCGCTGGGCGACCGGGTCGAGCAGTGGATCACGCTCAACGAGCCCTGGTGCAGCGCCTTCCTCGGGTACGGCTCCGGGGTGCACGCGCCCGGCCGTACCGACCCGGTGGCGGCGCTGCGCGCGGCCCACCATCTCAACCTCGGGCACGGGCTGGGCATCTCGGCGCTGCGGGCGGTGATGCCGACCCGCAACTCGGTCGCGGTCAGCCTCAACTCCTCGGTGGTCCGGCCGGTTTCGCAGGACCCGGCGGACCTGGCGGCGGTCCAGAAGATCGACGACCTGGCCAACGGGGTCTTCCACGGGCCGATGCTGCGCGGGGCGTATCCGGCGACGCTGCTGGAGGCGACCTCCTCGGTCACCGACTGGTCGTTCGTGCTCGACGGCGATCTGCGCGCCATCCACCAGCCGCTGGACGCGCTCGGCCTCAACTACTACTCGCCCACGCTGGTGTCGGCGGCGGAAAAGGCACCCGCGGGTCCCCGCGCCGACGGTCACGGGGCCAGCTCCTTCTCGCCGTGGCCGGGCGCGGACGACGTGGCCTTCCACCAGACGCCGGGCGAGCGCACCGAGATGGGCTGGACGGTCGACCCGGCCGGTCTGCACGAGCTGATCATGCGCTACAGCCGTATGGCTCCCGGGCTGCCGCTGTACATCACGGAGAACGGCGCGGCCTACGAGGACAAGGTGGACGCCGACGGCCGGGTGCACGACCCGGAGCGCATCGCCTATCTGCACGGCCACCTGTCGGCGCTGCGCCGGGCGATCGCGGACGGGGCGGACGTCCGCGGGTACTACCTGTGGTCGCTGCTGGACAACTTCGAGTGGTCGTACGGCTACGCCAAGCGGTTCGGCCTGGTGCACGTGGACTACGCGACGCTGGAGCGGACGCCGAAGTCGAGCGCCCGGTGGTACGCGGAGGTGGCCCGCACCGGGTCGCTGCCCGAGGTGCCGACGGCCTGACCCGGTCCGCTCCGCCGGAGCCGGCGGTACGGCGTTCCGGGTGGGGGGACGCCGTACCGCCCTGCCTTCTGTGCCGGCCGGGCGTGGGTCGCGTCCCGGTTTCCCGGCACCATGCCGAAGCCCCGGCACGCTCCCTGAACCAGGGGCGGGCCGGGGGGTAGGGGGTGTGGTGTTGCCCGCAGAACCCGTTGGGTAAGCGGTTGTAGCGGTGGGGGGGGTCGGGTGGGGGT
>NZ_JBHXVE010000011.1:64595-145092 GCF_042672505.1 Streptomyces sp. NPDC127190 | reverse complement strand
CACACAAACAAATATCAAAATTTTTTTTATTTTTTTTTGTTTTTATTGTTTTTTGTCTATTCTCTCCCACCTACCGCCCCCCGGCCCCCAAAGACCCCTGAACCAGGGGCGTGCCGGGGCTTCGGCGTTGAGGTGTGCCCTGCTCAGCCGATGGCGTACGCGTTGTACACGGTGGTGGTCGACGTGTCGTGGTGCGTGTCGGTGACCGTCGAGCGCAGGCCGACGCGGCCGGAGCCGGGGTTGTGGACGGCCATGGTCCACTTGCCGCCGGACAGCTTGGTGGTGGCGGCGTGCCAGGTCGTGCCGCCGTCGGTGGTGTACCACGCCCGCACGGACTGCACGCCGTCCGACAGCTGCGTGATGGTGCCGTCGTTCGTGCCGTTGCGCTGCATGCCGAGGACGACGGACGTGGTCGACCCGGGGGCCGCCAGGTTCCTGCTGTTGAGCGCGTTGGGCCAGAAGCGGGTGATGTAGTCCCGGATCTGCTGGTTCTTGCCGGGGTCGGCGTAGAAGTGCAGGGACAGGCTGGCCGTGGTGGACAGCGAGCCGGACGGCAGGCTGCCGCGCCGGGCCGAGGTGTCGAGCGTGTACCAGCCCGCGCCGGGCAGCTTCGGCTGCCCGTCGATCTCCTGGCCGGGGCCGTACTTCTGCGAGTAGAGCGTCTTGCCCGCGTGGGTCAGCTTCACGCTGCCGGCGGCCAGCGTCCCGCCGGCCGTCAGGGTCGGGTCGGCGAACATGTTGAAGGACCCCAGGTACAGCTGCTTGTACCAGGTGTAGGGCAGCTGACCGCTCGGTCCCCAGACCGCGTGCCCGAGCGTCAGGGACGTGGTGTGGCCCGCGGCGTAGGAGTGCCAGCCGCCGTAGACGAAGTCGTTCGCCTGCTGCGAGACCTGCCACTGCCCGGCCGGGAGGTGGGCGGTGAAGGAGTTGGGCAGGTTCCGCTCGAAGATCAGAGAGTTCGGTCCCCAGGAGCAGGAGCCGCCGCTCTCGGAGGAGTAGTCGAAGGAGAAGCGGGCCTGGCCGCTGTCCGGGCCCGAGCGCGCGGACACCTTCAGGGCGGTCAGCGCGGACTGCCGGAGCGTCGCGGACACCCCGGACGGCACCCCGCCGGCGTGCATGCCGGACGCCACCCAGAAGTCCCCGCCGGTCTCCGACCGCGGCTGGTAGGTGGTGCCGTACGCCAGCTGGTACGCCTTGCTGCCGGTCGGGATGACGTACAGCTCGCCCGCCGGTGCCGACGTACCCATGGAGGCCGGGCCGTTGTCGGTGGCGCAGACGTAGGCGCTGACCGTGTGGTCGTAGCCGCTGCCCGGGCTGGGGCTGAGCGAGACCTTGACCGCCCGGCCCTGCCGGGCGTCGAACGTGGTCTTCGTCGTCCCGGAGACGGTCACGTTGTGCCCGCCGACGGTCGAGGCCTCCCCGGTGGCGTCGGTGATGGTGGTGACCAGCTCGTAGCTGCCGGCGGGCAGCGAGGTCGCCTTGTTGCTGTCGATGAAGCGGAAGTCGTTCGTCTTCGTGTTGTAGACCGCCACCTGCGCGAAGACCGGCTTGCCGGCCCGGTCCAGCGTCGTGACGGTGAGCGATCCGCCCGCGGCCGACGCCGTCGAGGCACCGGCCAGCAGAAGCGGCGCGAGGACGGTGACGACGCTCGCGGCAGCTGTGGTTCGCCGCATGAGACCCCCCAATAGGTACGCGACAAAAGCGAGTCACCGTAGCGCGCCCGCTTCCGCCGCCGCGCTCCGGGGGGTGTCCTGCGGGGTGCCGTGTGCCCGGGCCGCTCCTGCGCCGCCTCCAGGCGGGCCAGCTGCTCCGGCTCCAGCCTCGGTTCGAGCGCGCCCAGGCACTCCTCCAGCCTTCTCCTGCGACCGTCACCCCAGTCCGGGTGGCCGAAAATCGCCGGTCGCGACTCGGCCATTCGACGGCTACCAGCCCGCGGGAGCGCTCCCACAATAGAATGGGAGCGCTCCCGCAGGCACTCGATCGAACGCATCGTTCGACTTGATCATCTACTCCCGGCCACACCCCCTGAACCCGGAATTCCGCATCGCCGACCCCCCGGAATACCCCTCCATTTCCGCCGCGGGACAGCCTGAAAAAGAAGCCGATCCGGCCAGTGACCGGCAATTCAAGAATTGCGAGAAATTCTCGACCACGGCGATAGGGAGGTGATAGCTTCACACCATTGATCCAACGGGGAGAGTTCGTCATGAGATATCCGCGAACATTCTGCACGGTCAGCTGACGATCGCCCTCTTCCGGGCCGGCCGGCGCAACGAGGCGCTGGATCTCCAGGTCGGCACCTGACACCGGTCACGCACCGGTCCCGCACCCGTCCTTCCACGCTTCACGGCAATCGCTCGGCGATGGCTCGGGGAAGCCGCCGAGCACGTTTCTCGCGCGGCCGCTGAAGGCTGCCGGAAATTCACCCTGCCGGCCCGGAGAAACCACCGGCCGGCTGATCCAGAGGGGGATACTTCCATGCCCACGGACATACCCACGGAACGCAATCCGGAGCCCGCACCGGGCGCATTCACCCATGGCGCCTCCGTGCGCGCCGCCTGGCTGGCGGGGAAGCGGCCCCCCGCGGCCCCGCAGCGGCCGGAGACCGCGCTGCGGCCCGACGTGCCGCTCGCCACCGCCCATGTCGCCGACAACCTGGACCTGGTCGGCAAGATCTACCAGGAGTCCGTGTTCCCGAGCGTCCTGCGCGTCGCCCAGGGCGAGCGCCTGGACGCACCGCTCGTGGTCGACCTGGACCCCACCACGGTGTGCGACCTGGCCTGCCCCGAGTGCATCAGCTCCAACGTGCTGCACCACGGGCAGCTGTCGAAGGACCGGATCGTCGAACTGGCCGAGGAGCTGACGCAGACCGGCGTACGGGCCGTCATCCTCATCGGCGGCGGGGAGCCGCTGCTGCACCGGGCCATCGACACCGTGATCGAGACACTGCACGGGGCCGGCATCCGGATGGGACTGGTCACCAACGGCACCCAGATCCACCGGCACCTCGACCAGCTGGCCGGGATGCTCTCCTGGGTGCGGGTGTCGGTGGACGCCGGCACCGAGGAGACGTACCCGCTGTTCCGGCCCAGCCGCGGCGGACGCAGCATGTTCCCGCTGGTGACGGAGAACATGCGGCTGCTCGCCGGCCGCAAGAAGGGCCGCCTCGGCTACTCGTTCCTGCTGATGCAGCGCTTCGCGGCCGACGGCACCCTGGAGGCCTCCAACTACGACGAGGTGTACACGGCGGGCCGGCTGGCCAAGGAACTGGGCTGCGACTACTTCGAACTGAAGGCGATGCTCGACCAGGACCACTTCACCGTGAACCAGGACGACCGGTACATCGACCAGGTCGACGAGCAGTGGCAGCGCCTGAAGGAGCTGGAGGACGACTCCTTCCACCTGCTGCGGTCCTCCAACTGGGAGGCCGTACGGCACGGCGCGGACCCGCACCAGCCCAAGGAGTACGCCACCTGCTCCGTGGCGGAGCTGCGCACCACCGTGACCCCGACCGGGGTCTATGTCTGCCCCTACCACCGCGGCAACGACAAGGGGCGGATCGGGGACATCCGGGACACGTCCTTCACCGAGCTGTGGCGGAAGGCCGACACCACCGTCATCGACCCGCGCCAGGACTGCCGGTTCCAGTGCGCCCGGCACGGCACCAACGCCGCGATCGGCGGCCTCGCCGAGCCGGGCCGGCCGGTCACCCTCGTGCCGGACTTCGACCCCTTCATCTGACCGTGCCCTGAACCGTGCCCCGAACCGTTCTCTGAACCGTTCGCCGACCGGAAGGAAAGACACCACTGTGCGAATCGCCGTGATCGGGGCGGGCCCCGCCGGGCTGACCAGCGCCAGGCAGGCGCTGGCGGCCGGGCACCGGGTCGTCGTGTACGAGCGGACGGACGCGGTCGGGGGCATCTGGAACCCCGCCTCGGGCGGCGCCTACGACAGCGTGCGCATGCAGAGTTCGCGGATGAGTTTCCCGTACTCGGACTTCGCGCCGGGCTTCGGCACGGACTTCGCCACCCGCGGCGAGGTCCACGCCTATCTGCACGCCTACGCCGAGGACTCCGGGGCGCTGGAGGTCATCCGGTTCGGCCACACCGTCACGGAGGTGGTCAAGCGGGACGGCGCCTGGCGGGTGACCGCACGCTCCGGCGGCGCCGACTCCGCCGAGGACTTCGACGCCGTGATGGTGGCCAGCGGCGAGCTGTGGGAGTCCCGGCGGCCCGCCTTCGTGCCGGACCCGTCGACCGGCGTACAGGTCCGCACGGCGAAGGACTACCGCCGCCCCGAGGACTTCGCCGGCCGCCGGGTGCTGGTGGTCGGCGGCGGGGTGAGCGGCGCCGACATCGCCGCCGAACTGGCCGCCCACGGCATCGCCGTGGACTGGTCGGTGCGCCGCCGCGCGCTGTTCCTGCCCCGCTTCTGCGCCGGCCACTACAACGACGCGCTGTTCTCCTACATCGGTCGGGTCGCGGTGGAGGAGCTGCCGTACCAGGACTATCTGAAGTGGCTGGAGAGCCTGCTGCCGGACTACTTCGCGCAGTACCGGGCGACCGGGCTGCTGCCCGAGGACGGGTTCCACGGCGCGGTCCACGTCAACGACCGCATCGTGCCCGCCGTGCACAGCGGCGCGGTGACGGTCGTACCGGCCTTCGAGCGGTTCGAGCCGGACGGGCGGGCCGTGTTCGCCGACGGTTCGGCCGGGCGGTACGACACCGTGCTGCTCTGCATGGGATACGGGCCGCCGGACTACGGCTTCATACCCGGCCTGCGGCGGGAGGAGCTGTACGAGCACTTCTTCCATCTGCCCGACCCGACGCTCGCGGTGATCAACACGCCCGTGGACACCGAGGCGTTCGGCACGGCCTGCCCGTACTTCGAGGCCATCGCGGGCTGGGCGCTGCGGGTGTTCACCGGCGAGGCCGTGCTGCCACCCGTCGAGGAACGGGCCGAGTGGTGCGCGCGGCACATGAACCGGCTGACCGACCGGCGCTACTACGACTGCTGGCTGGAGACCGTCCGGATCGGTCTGGCCGCGGGCACGCTGCCCGACCCCGCACAGGACTTCGCGGGGTACTGGCGGATCGTCGCCCACCAGGTCGATCCGGCCGCCCTGCGGCCCGGCGGCCCCACGCCCCCGCCCGCCGCGCACGACCGCGCCCTGTTCGACCTGGCGGACCTCAAACACCGCGTGCTGGCCGCGCTGCCCGGCACCGCGCGAGCCACGCTGCTCGCGTCGGGCCAGATCACCGCCTCCGAGTCCGCCGCGGCCGAGCGGGTGCCCGCACGGCGGGTGATCCGCCCGGAGCTGCCCTACCGCCAGCGCGCGGAGCGGGAGTCCACCCAGCGGGGCCACGGGTGACGGCGACGGCGGAGCCCGGCGCGCCCGGCCGGGGACGGCTGGCGGCGGTGCGCGCGGGCGCCGCGGAGCTGCTCGGCGACCGGGCGCTCGGCGCGCTGGTCGGCGGCACCGGGCTGATCGGGGTCGGCGGAGCCATGGTGACCTCGTCGGTCAGCCTGTTCCTGGCCGACGAGGTCGCGGTGGCCCCGCTGCTGATCGGGCTCTTCTTCGCGGGCCGGGCCGTGCTGGAGATCAGCTCCGACCTCGTCCTCGGAGTGCTGTCGGACCGGATCGGCAACCGGCGCACCCTGCTCGCGATCTGCTCGGTGCTGTCGGCCGCCGGCGCCTTCGGCTACATGCTGCTGCGCAACTACTACCTGCTGTTCGCGGTCGGCGCCGTCTGCTTCGGCCTCGGCAGCGCCTGCTTCTCCCAGCTGTTCGCGTACACCCGGGAGTTCGCCGACCACCGCGCGCTCAATCCGGCCTTCTTCAACGCGGCGCTGCGCTCGGTCACCTCCGTCGCCTGGATCGTCGGCCCGCCGCTGGCGTTCTTCCTGATCGCCGCCCGCGGTTTCGCCGTGCTGTTCTGCACCGCCGGCGCGCTCTACCTCGCGGCGGGCGCGGTGTGCCTGTGGGGGCTGCCGAACCTGGCGTTGAGCGGCGAGGGCGAACGGGTGCGGCGGCCGTACGCCGGTCTCGGGCGCCGGATCTGGCTGCTGCTGACCGCGATCGTGCTGCTGCTCGCCGTCAACAGCGCCTACCAGATCGACATCTCCCTCTTCGTCACCCGGGACCTCGGCCTGGACACCGGCTTCACCGGGGTGCTGCTGGGGCTGGCCGCGGCGCTGGAAGTACCGGTGATGATCTTCTTCGGCGCGCGGGCCGAACGGATCGGGCTGTGGCGGCTGACGACGACGGCCGCCGCCTGCGCCGCGCTGTTCTTCTGTCTGCTGCCGCTGGCCCGGTCGGCGCCCGAACTGATCGCGCTGCAACTGCTCAACGCCGTCTGGACCTCGGTCGTGCTCAGCGTCCCGGTGACCATCCTCCAGGACGCCATGACCGAACGCGTGGGGGTCGCCTCCTCGCTGTACTCCGGGGCGTTCAAGGCCGGGATCCTGCTCGGCGGGGCCACCACCGGGGTGGTCACCGAGTGGGCCGGATTCACCAATGTGTTCTGGGTGTGCGCCGCGCTCGCGGCGGCGGCCACCCTGCTACTCGCTCTCGGGAGGGGCCATGGAACCGACCGCACCGCTGTGCAGCGTGGTCGTACCGACGTACAACCGGGCACCGCTGCTGCGGCTCACCCTGGAGTCGCTGACCCGGCAGACGCTGCCGAGTGACGCCTTCGAGGTCCTCGTCGCCGACGACGGCTCCACGGACGACAGCGCCGAGGTGGCGGCCGGGTTCGGGGACCGGCTGCGGCTGCGGTACCTGCGCCAGGACGACCTCGGCTACCGGGTCGCCGCCGCCCGCAACCTGGGGCTCGCCCACGCCACGGCGCCGGTCACCGTGTTCGTGGACTCCGGGGTGATCCTGCACTCGGGCGCCCTCGCCGCCCATGTGGACAGCCACCGCGACCCGGCCGGTCCGGTCGCCGTGTGCGGGTACGTCTACTGCTTCAACGAGGACAACGAGGACGGCGCGCTGATCGAGCGGGCCATCGACTACGCCGACCCGGACGCGACCATGGCCGAGCTGGCCGGGCAGGGCCGCTGGCTGGACATCCGGGAGGAGTTCTACGCCAAGTACGGCGACGACTTCGCCGCGCTGCCGGCGCCCTGGCTGGTGTGGTGGACCTGCAATGTGTCGGCGCGCACCGAGCAGCTGCGGGCGGTCGGCGGCTTCGACGAGGCCTACCGGTCCTGGGGCGCGGAGGACGTCGATCTGAGCTACCGGCTGCACCGGGCCGGCGCCCGTTTCGTGCTGAACCGGGCCGCCGCCGCCATCCATGTGCCGCACCCCAAGAGCTACCACGCGAACATGCGGGCGGTCGCCGGGAACTACCGCTACTTCGCGGAGAAGTACGACACCCCGATCACCCGGCTGGTCCCGGACCACCACTTCTTCGAGATCAACGACCTCGTCGCCGAGCGGGGGCTGCCGTCCTGCCCCGAGTACCTGGCCGGTGCCGAGCCGGAGACGGGTTCCGTGCTGGTGTTCGCGCCCCATCCCGACGACGACGTGATCGCCTGCGGCGGCACCATCGCCCGCAAGACGGCGCGCGGGGCGCGGGTCGGCATCGTCTTCTCCACCGACGGCTCGCGCTCGCACTCCGCCGTCCTCGGCATGGACACCCCGACCCCGCAGGAACTGACCGTCATCCGCGAGGGCGAGGCCCGCGCGGCCGCGGCCCGGCTCGGGGTGGACGACGACGCCCTGCGCTTCCTCGGCTTCACCGACACCGCGCTGGCCGGCGCACTGCCCGACTTCCGTGCCGCCGTCCTCAAGCTGCTCGCCGAGAACCGCGAGGTGACGGAGGTCTATCTGCCGCACGACGTCAGGGAGCTGAACGCCGACCACCGGCTCACCGGCGAGGTCGTCCTGGACTGTCTCGCCACCCTCGGCATGACCCCGCGGATCCACAAGTACGTGGTGTGGGACGAGCAGACCGAGGCCGAGTTCGCCTTCGTCAACCGCAGCGAGCCGGCCGCCGCCCGGGCCACCGACGAGCGGCGCCTGGTCCGGGACATCGCGCCCCAGCTCGCCGCCAAGCGGGCCGCGCTCCGGGAGCACCGCACCCAGGTGGACCTCTACGCCCCCGGCCAGCGGCGGACCGTCGTACCACCGGAGTTCGTCGAGCGGATCTGTGAGCGCGACATCGAGGAGTTCTGGGTTGCCGCCGACAGCTGAAGCCCGTGAGCACGCACGCGAGGAGAACCGGATGAGCGAACTGCCCTACCACGCCGACTGGCCCGCGGTCCGCTCCGCGATCGCGCCGCTGCCCGAGCAGGAGCGGCGCGTCGAGGAGATCCTCTCCCAGCTCACGCTGGAGGAGAAGGTCGGCCAGATGATCCAGCCCGAACTCGCCGAGCTGACCGCCGAGGACGTGCGGGACTTCCACATCGGCTCCGCGCTCAACGGCGCGGGCATCTGGCCCGGCGGCAACCGGAAGGCGAGCCAGGCCGACTGGATCAAGACCGTGGACGCGTTCTGGGAGGCCGCCGAGAGCGGCTGGGAGGGCCGGCCCTTCCGCATCCCGTTCATGTGGGCGACCGACGCGGTGCACGGCCACAACAACGTCCGCGGCGCCACCGTCTTCCCGCACAACATCGGCCTCGGCACGGCCCGCGACCCGGACCTGCTGCGCCGGATCGGGGCGGCGACCGCGCGCGAGATCGCCGCCACCGGCATGGACTGGACGTTCGCGCCGACCGTCACCACCCCGCGGGACCGCCGCTGGGGCCGCTACTACGAGGGCTACGCCGAGGACCCGGAGGTCGTCCACGGCTACGCGTCCGCCATGGTGCGCGGCCTCCAGGGCGAGCCGGGCGAACTGACCGCGGACAGCAGGGTGGTGGCCTGTGTGAAGCACTGGGTCGCGGACGGCGGCACCGTGTACGGCGCCGACCGCGGCACCGCCGTGTGCGCCGAGGACCTGGTCCGCAACATCCACGCGGTGGGCTTCTTCTCCGGCCTGGCCGCCGGCGCGCAGTCCGTGATGGTCTCCTTCAGCAGCTGGGACAACCCCGCCAACTACGACCACAGCCCGGACACCGGCCCCGCCTACAACCACAAGATCCACGGCAGCCGCTATCTGATCACCGATGTGCTCAAGGGCCGGATGGGCTTCGACGGGATCGTCATCAGCGACTGGGACGCGCACGCGGAGATCGCCGGCTGCACCGTCGGCGACGCCGGTTACGCCATCGGCGCCGGGATCGACGTGCTGATGGTCGCCGGGCGGGAGGCCTGGCAGTCCGTGCACCGCAACGCCTGCGCGGACGTCCGCGCGGGCCGCATCCCCGAGGAGCGGATCGACGACGCCGTACGCCGGGTGCTGCGGGTGAAGATGCGGGCCGGGCTGTGGGACAAGCCCCGGCCCCGGGAGCGGTCGCTCGCCGTCCGCAGCGATGTGCTCGGCTGCCCGGAGCACCGGGCGCTGGCCAGGGAGGCGGTGCGCACGTCGCTGGTGCTGCTCAAGCACCGGGCGGGGGTGCTGCCGCTGGCCCGCTCGGCGCGGGTGCTGGTCACCGGCAGCGGCGCGGACGACATCCAGAAGCAGGCCGGCGGCTGGACCCTCACCTGGCAGGGCAACGACGTCACCCTCGACGACCTGCCCGGCGCGACCACCGTGGCCGGGGCCGTCCGCGAGGTGGTCGGCGAGGCCAACTGCACCGTCGACCCCGGGCTGAGCACCGCGGACCCGGCCCGGTACGACGTGGCGCTGATGGTGCTGGGCGAGGACTCGTACGCCGAGATGCGCGGCACGATCAAGCCGTGGGGCACCCTGTCGTACGCCGGGCTGAAGCGCTCGTACGCCCGCGACCTGGAGATCCTGCGCCGGCTGCGCGCCCAGGGGGTCACCGTCGTCACGGTCTACCTCGGCGGCCGGGCCCTCTACCTCACCGAGGAGATCAACCTCTCGGACGCGTTCGTGGCGGCCTGGCTGCCCGGCACCGAGGCCGGCGGCATCACCGACGTGCTGTTCCGCGCGGCGGACGGCACACCCGGGTACGACTTCCAGGGCCGGCTCGGCTGCTCCTGGCCGCGCACCCCGCGCTCGCACGCGGTCAACCGGATCCCGCCGCACATCCCCGGCTACCGGGTGCCCGCGGAGGAACAGGCCCCCGAGGGCGAGCACGAGCCGCTCTTCCCGTACGGCCACGGGCTGCGCCTTTCCGACAGCTCGCCCACGGAGCCGCTGCCCGAGGACACCTACCGGGACGACACCCCGGCACCGCCGGTCACCGGCCCGCTCGCGGTGCCGGGCGGGGCGGACACCGGGTTCGTGTTCCGGATCGGCGGGCACAACACCTGGTCGCGTCCGGAGATCTCCTTCGACGGGCCGACGGACGTGCTGGTGGTGCACAGCGAGCCGCTGGCCGACCCGGACCGGCCGGGCGCCCTCGCCCTGCGCTTCAAGGGCTACCCGGCCTTCGTCTACGCCCAGTACGCCTCCGGTGAGCCGGCCGACCTGCGCGGGTACGCCGGAGCCGGGGGGCGGGTCGCGTTCGAGGCGCGGGTGTTCGAGGCGCCGTCCGAGGAGTTCTTCCTCGCCTGCCACGACGACTACCCCGCCCAGCCCGCCGTGGACATCTCCGCGACCCTGGCAGAGCTGCCCCGGGGCGAGTGGGCCACGGTGAGCGTGCCGGTGGAGTCGCTGCGCGCGATCGGCTCCGATCTGCGCCATGTGGACGTGCCGTTCATGCTCTACACCGACGGCACGGCCCGCCTCGACGTGGGCCGGGTGCGGTGGCTGCCGCCGGGAGAGGAGGGATAGCGCCTTCTCGCGCCGCGGTGCGGCTAGCGGAAGGCGGCGAACGCCTTGGTGAAGGCGTTCGGGTCCTGGACGATCGAGCTGCACGTGGCGTCGGCGGAGTTCTTCGCGCCGCCCGCGCACTGCTTGTCCCGGGCGGCGGACCACATGGAGAGGCCGCCGAGCCCCTTCGCCTTGGCGAAGCTCACCAGCTGACCGGCGTCGTCGACCTTGAACACCTCGGTGGAGACGTCGTTGACGCCGATCATCGGGGTGACGGCGACCGTCTTCCAGGCGGCGGCGTCGGACAGGCCGAGCACGCTCTTGATCTGGGCCTGGGTGGCGGTGGCCGCCTGCTCGGCGTAGTCGCCCATGTCGCCGTTGTAGGAGGCGCCGTAGTCCATCGCCATGATGTTGACGGTGCCGATCCGCACGCCGTGGGACTTGGCGTCGGCCAGCAGGTTGACGCCGTCCTGGGTGAGGCCCTCGGGCATCACCGGGAGGGTGAAGGAGACGTCCAGGTCCGGGTGCTGGGCCTGGAGCTTGGCTATGGCCTGGGCGCGGCGGGTGTTGGCGGCCGTGTTGGGCAGCGCGCCGCCCTCGACGTCGAAGTCCACCTTGGTCAGCTTGAAGGCGTCGACCGCCTTGCCGTAGGCGGCGGCCAGCGCGTCGGCGGAGGAGCAGGTGGTGGCCAGCTCGGAGCCGGAGGCGCCGCCGAAGGAGACCCGGACATCGCCGCCCTTGGCGCGCAGCGCGCCGATCTGCGCGGCCACGGCGTCGCTGGTCAGGTCCGTGACCCCGCCCCACTTGGGGGTGCAGCCGCCGCCGTCGGTGACGAAGGCGAGGTTGTAGTTCTTCACGCCGGTCGCGTCGGCCGCGGCGAGCAGGTCGAAGGCCGGGTAGAGGGAGGTGTCGACGTACGGCGCGAAGCCGGCGGAGGCGGTGGTGCCGGACCCGGTGCCGGTGGTCGTGGAGGCGGTGGGGGCCGGGGTGGCGGTGGCGCTCCTGGTCGGGGTGGCGGACCGGCTCGGTGTGGCGGACTTGCTGGGGGTGGCGGTCGGGGCCGGTGACTGGCTCGCCGTGGGGCGGCCGCTGGGCTCCGGGGTGGCGCCGTCGGCGGCGGAACACTGCTGGCCGTCGATGTGACAGCCCGCCGGGTCGCCGCTGCCGTCGACCACGAAGCCGACGGTCACCGACTTACCGGGGGCGAGGCCCTCGGTGTCCCAGGTCGCCGGCTTCACGGTGACGTGCTGCCCGCTCACGCTCGACTGGCCGTTCCACAGCGAGCCCAGCCTGGCGCCCTTCGGCAGGTCGAACTCCAGCGTCCAGGTCTTCTCGGTCTGCCCGCTGTTGTTGGTGACGACGTACTGGGCGGTGTAGCCCGTCGACCAGTCGCTGGTCTTCGTGTAGGCGGCGTTCACCCCGGCCGCGTTGGCGGTGCCGGTGAGCAGGACCGCGCCGCCGCCGACCACGGCCGCGGCCACCAGCCCGCCGATCGCCTTGTTCCTGCCACTGATCCTGCGCCGGTGGGTGCTCATGCGCGTGCCTGCCTTCGTTGGTCACGGGGGTGTGGTGCGGCAGCACGCTAGCGGTCCGGAATCGGGCAAATGGCCTGATCGGGGCGGCCGTTGCGGACCTTAGGGTTCGCTTAAGGAAGGGATCGGGGACGATTAATGGTCGAGACCAGTGAGGACCGGTTTGCCCGGTCGGCGCCGTCTGCGCGCACGCCCCCGTCCGGCCGGCTTCCGTCCGTGCAGCTGGAACCAGATCCGCACCTCCGTGCCGCCCAGCACCGAGCGGCCGATCCGGGCGTCGCCGCCGGTGGACTCGGCGAGCCGGCGCACGATGTCCAGCCCGAGCCCGGTGGAACCGGTGGTGCCCGAGCCCCGGCCGCGGGCCATCGCCGCGTCCGGGTCGGGTATGCCGGGGCCCGCGTCGGAGACCAGCACGATCACCGCGTCCTCGCCGTTGTGCACGTCGACCGCGAAGGCGGTGCCCTCCGCGGTGTGCCGGAAGACGTTGCCGAGCAGGGCGTCCAGCGCGGCGGCCAGATCGGCGCGGGCCACGGGTATCCGCACCGGCCGGTCCACACCGGCCACCCGCCAGGTGCGGCCCTCGTCCTCGGCGAGCGCGGACCAGAACTCCATCCGTTCCCGGACCACTTCGGCCGCGTCGCACCCGGCGCCCGGACCGGCCGCGGCCGTCTGCGGCTTGGCCTCCCGGGCGGTGCGGATGATGGTGTCCACCTCGCGCTCCAGCTGGGCGACGGCGGCCCGGGTCTGGTCGGCGGCCGGACCGGCGCCGAGCGAGGCGGTGTTCAGCCGGAGCACGGTGAGCGGGGTGCGCAGTCGATGGGAGAGGTCGGCGGCCAGCTCCCGCTCGTTGGCGAGCAGTTGGACCACCTGGTCGGCCATGGCGTTGAACGCCGCGGCGGCGAGTCTCAGTTCGGTCGGGCCCTCCTCGGGGACCCGGGCGCCCAGCCTGCCCTCGCCGAGGTCGCGCGCGCCCTCGACCAGCCGCCGGGCGGGCCGCACCATGCGCACCCCGAGCCGGTCGGCGACCGCCACCGAGCCGACGACCAGCGCGGCCCCGACGGCGGCGAGCACTGCCCAGGCCGTGCCGACGCCCTGGGTGACCTCGGACTCGGGGACGTACACCTCGACGACGGCGATGGCGCCGGAGCCGAGCGCGACCGGCTGGAGCAGGGTGGAGCCGCCGGCCACGGAGGTGGTGGAGGCACGGCCCAGTCTGCGCACCGCCTGGATGTCCCGGCCGGCGGCGCGCTGCCGGCCCAGGTCGAGCGCGGCCCGGCCGCCCCCGGCGGGCAGGTGCACGGCCATCCCGGAGTCGGCGCCGGCCGAGGCCACCACCCGCTCCAGCTTGTCCCGGTCGGTGGTGATGGACAGCGCGGGCGCGACCGCGGCGGCCTCCCGCTCGGCGTTGGAGAACGCGCGGTCCCGGGCCATCTCCTTGACGACCAGGGCGAGCGGGACGGCGAAGGCGACCACGACCATGGTGGTGACCGCCAGGCAGACCTTGACCAGTGCCCATCTCATCGCGGCGGCTCCCCCTCGGCGGGCGGTTCGAGCTTCACGCCGACCCCCCGGAGCGTGTGCAGATAGCGCGGCCTGGCCGCCGTCTCCCCCAGCTTCCGCCGCAGCCAGGACAGATGTACGTCGATGGTCTGGTCGTCGCCGTACGACTGCTGCCAGACCTCGGCGAGGAGTTCCTTGCGCGGGACGACCACGCCGGGGCGGCCGGCGAGGAAGGCGAGCAGGTCGAACTCGCGGCGGGTGAGGTCCAGGCGGACCCCGTCCAGCTCGGCCTGGCGGCGCAGCGGATCGACGGTCAGCCCGCCGACCCGCAGCACCGAGGAGGGCGCGGCCTCCGCGCCGCCGGAGCGGGCCCGGCGCAGCACGGCCGCGATCCGGGCGGAGAGGTGCTCGACGGAGAACGGCTTGGTGAGGTAGTCGTCCGCCCCGGCGTTCAGCAGCCGGACGATCTCCGCCTCGTCGTCCCGGGCGGTGGCCACGATGACGGGTACGTCGGTGAGGCCGCGCAGCATCTTCAGCGCCTCGGAGCCGTCCAGGTCCGGCAGTCCGAGGTCCAGGATGACCACGTCGAAACGGAAATGGGCGACCTCGCGCAGCGCCTCCAGCGCCGTGCCCACACTGCGCACGGTGTGCGCGGCGTCGGTCAGCTGCCTGATCAGCGCCGAGCGTACGAACTGGTCGTCCTCGACCACGAGCACACTTGCCATGCGCCGCACCGTACGCCATGCGGCCCACGCCGGTCCGGGGCCTGTGGACAACTCCGCCCCTGTGGACAACCGGTGTCACCCCTGGGGCAGTATGGCCCGCGATGCGCAGAGGACTCGTACACGTACTGGCGTGGCTGCTGGCCACCGGAGCGGCGGTCACGCTGTCGTGGTGGGGCGTGCACACGGTGCTGGCCGCCACCGCGTACGCCCCGCCGCGCGCCCTGCCCGTGACGGCGTCCGACGCGTCCCCGCAGAGCTCGACGGGCACACCGGCGCCGCCGCCGACACCCTCGCCGAGTCCGCCGCCCCCGTCCCCGTCCCGCCGTCCGTCCCCCACCCCCGCACCTACCGCTTCACGCACCCCCGCTGCCACCCCCACCCCCACCGCGTCCGGCCGGGTCAAGGCGTACGACACCGACGGCGGGCGGGCGGTCTTCGAGCTGGGCGCGGCCGACGCCACCCTGGTCTCGGCCACCCCGGGCAGCGGCTGGTCGATGCAGGTGTGGAAGACGGAGACCTGGATCCGGGTGGAGTTCAGCCGGAGCACGGACCGGGTGTCGGTGTTCTGCACCTGGCACGACGGTCCCCCGCAGGTGCAGATCGGCACCTACTAGCGCGGCGGCTCGGCGGAACGGCTCAGCGGAACACCGAGGGCGGCGGGGCCGGCGAGGCCACGGCCGCCGCGTCCGTCACCGGGACGGCACCACCGGTGAAGTCGATGAGCGGCTTGCCGTGTTCGACCCGGCCCGGGTGCGGGTCGGAGGCGGCGCGGCGGGTGAGCTGGGCGAGCGGCAGCGGGGCGTCCGACGCCACGAGGATCGCGTTGCCGAAGCGCTTGCCGCGCAGTACGGCCGCGTCGGCGATCAGCGCGAGTTCCCCGAACCGGGCGGCGGCGGTGGCGATCTGCCCGCGCAGATGGGCGAGCGGCGGCCCGTCGGCGAGGTTGGCGGCGTAGACCCCGGTGGGCGCGAGGGCCCGGCGGACCTCGTCCAGGAACTCGGTGGAGGTGAGGTGGGCGGGGGTGCGGGCGCCGCTGAAGACATCGGCGATGACCAGGTCCGCCCAGCCGTCGGGCACCTTGGCGAGCCCGGCGCGGGCGTCCACCGACCGCACCCGGACCCGGGCGTTCGGATCCAACGGCAGTTCCCGGCGGACCAGTTGGACCAGGGCCGCGTCGCGCTCCACGATCTGCTGGGTGGAGCGGGGCCGGGTCGCGGCGACGTACCGGGCGAGGGTGAAGGCGCCGCCGCCGAGGTGCACGACGTGCACGGGCCTGCCGGGCGGCGCGACGAGGTCGATGACATGGCCGAGGCGGCGCTGGTACTCGAAGGAGAGGTACGCGGGGTCGTCCAGGTCGACATGCGACTGGGGCGCCCCGTCGATCAGCAGCGTCCAGGCCCGCCCGCGGTCCGGGTCGGGGACCAGCTCCGCGAGTCCGCCGTCGACGGCCTCCACGACGGCGGCGGCACCGCCCGCCCTGCGCCGCGTACGCGCCGCGTCCTTCGCTTTCCCCGCATCCCTGGCCCTGCCCACCGGTCCATTTTCGCAGGTGTCCGGGGGTCGTGCCTCAGCGGCAGCTGTCGGCCGCCTCGATCAGCCGGGCCGCCTCGCCGAGGGCCCGGCGCAGCACCACCGGGTCGGTGGCGAGGTGCTCCTCTCCGGGCGGCAGCAGCCAGTCGGAGCCCTCGACCGGCGGCTGCGGGGCCAGCCTGAGCCCGCGCCCGTCCGTCTCCGTGCAGGTGCTGCCGGGCACGTCCCAGCCGGCCGCCGTACCGGCCGGCACCAGGAAGCCGAGGGTGCCTCCGCCGTCGTCGTGCAGGACGGGCCCCACCGCCCGCGTCGCCCCGCGCCGCAGGATGTCGACCGCCTCCAGCCCCTGCCGGGCCGGTACCGTCACAAGGTCGCATCCCACGTCACCCGCGGCCACCGGCACCGGCGACGGCGGACAGGGGTCGTTTCTCTGGCTGGTCTCCATACCGGCCTCCACCACACAGCACTGTTGCGGTCCAACGGGTTCAACGCGTGAGCGGGTCAACGGCTACGGCACAAGTGCGCCGCAAAGGATGGCACTTCATGGCGGATCGTGGATGAGATATCCGGTTTGTAGCCAAACACCGCGTGGCGGACCGGTCACAGCAGGTACGTTCATGCCCGCCGGAACCAGGGCGTCACTCGGGCAGCTCGTCCGAAACCGCCCCGGCCCCGGCCTGGTTCGACGGTTCGCACGAGAGGACCCGGCCATGGCGTCGTCAACCGAGACCTCGTCACTGCCCGAACGGCCACCCCGGCCGAACCTCGCCTTCCGGCAGCTGCGCGGCCGCCGTTCACCCGCTGAGTTCGCGGCTCTGGTACGGCGTGCCGCCCGCGAGATCGGTGAGCGGGTGAGCTGTGACGCGCGCTATGTCGGACGGGTCGAGGCGGGCGAGATCCGCTGCCCCAACTACGCCTACGAGCGGGTGTTCCTGCACATGTTCCCCGGCCGCACGCTGGCCGACCTCGGCTTCGCGCCCCGCTCGTCCGTCCGCGGCCGGGCGGCGCGCCCGGCCGTCGAAGAGCGCGCCGTCGAGTCACCGGAGCCCGCGGATCCGTATGTCCCGAAGCCGTATGTCCCGAAGCCGTACGCCAGCGGCCTGCGCGTCACCGACCCGTACGGCACCGATCCGTACGAGGACCCCGGCAGCCCGTACGACCCGCACGAGCCGTACCCGAAACACCACCCGAACCACGAGGAGAGCGACGTGCTGCGTCGCGCATTCATGACCGGCGGAGGCGTCACCGTGGCCGCCGCCACCCTGGGCCCGCTGGGGCTCGCCACCGGCGTGGCGGCGGCCGTGCCGTCCGCACGGCGCGCCGGAAGCTCCGAGGCGGCCGCCCTGGAGGAGGCCGTCCGCCGGATCCGGCTGCTCGACGACCGGCACGGCGCGGACGGCCTCTACCGGCGCGCGGCGGCTCCGCTGCGCGCGGCCTACGCGCTGCTGGACGCCGGCGCGACCCGGCAGACCACCGCCGACCGGCTGCACTCCGGTGCCGGTGAACTCGCCATCTCGGTGGGCTGGCTGGCCCATGACTCCGGCCGCTTCGACGACGCCCGCTCGCACTACGCGGAGGCGCTGGCCACCGCCCGGATGACCGGCGATCCGGCGCTGGAGGCGCACGCCTTCTGCAACACCGCGTTCCTCGCGCGGGACGCCGGCCGCCCCCGGGAGGCGCTGCGCGCCGCGCAGGCCGCGCAGCGCGCCGCCCTGCCGCTGGGCTCTGCCCGCCTGATGTCCCTGCTCGCGCTGCGCGAGGCGGGCGGCTGGGCGGGGCTCGCCGACCGCACCGGCTGCGCGCGGGCGCTGGCCCGGGCGCAGGCCCTCTTCGAGCGGGGCCACTCGGACGCCGACCCCGAGTGGATGAGTTTCTACGGAGAGGCCGAGCTGGAGGGGCTGGAGGCGCAGTGCTGGTCCACCCTGGGCGACTGGCGCCGGGCCTCCCGGCACGCGCACCGGGCGGCCGCGCTCCAGGACCCCCACTTCTCCCGCAACATCGCGCTGTACACCGCCGAACTGGCCGACGACCTCGCCCGCGAGGGCCGTCCCGACGAGGCGGCGGCGGCCGGCCTGCGCGTGCTGTCCCTCCTGGACCAGGTCCAGTCCTCGCGCATCCAGAGCATGCTGGCGGGCACCGCGCGGGTGCTGCTGCCGCACCGCCGCGCGTCCGGGGTGTCGGAGTTCCTGGACCGGCACGCGTCGATGCCGAGGGCGGGGCGGGCCTGAGGTCCGCCGGGCACCCGGGGACGCTCAGCCCGCCAGATGGCCGATGTCGTTCCAGCTCACGATCGACGGCTCCCCGTACGCCCAGCCCAGTACGGACAGTGACGTCGGATGCAGTCCTATGCGGGCGCCGAACTCCAGCGGCAGGCCCAGCCAGCGGGCCCCGATGGACCGCAGCATGTGGCCGTGGGCGAAGACCAGGACATCCCGGTCGGCCGAGCGGGCCCAGGCGACGACCTCGTCCGCGCGCGCGGTGACCTCGGCGACGCTCTCGCCCTCCGGGACGCCGTCCCGCCAGATCAGCCAGCCGGGCCGCACGGCCTGGATCTCGGCCGGGGTCATGCCCTCGTAGGCGCCGTAGTCCCACTCCATCAGCGTGTCCCAGGAGGTGGCGCGGTCGCCGAAGCCGGCCAGTTCGCACGTCTCACGCGCGCGTGCCAGCGGGCTGGTGCGCACCTCCACGCCGGGCAGTCCGTCCAGCGGAGCGCGGTGCAGCCGCTCGCCGAGCAGCTTGGCCCCGCGCCGGCCCTCCTCCAGCAACGGCACGTCGGTCCTGCCGGTGTGCTTGCCGGACAGCGACCATTCCGTCTGTCCGTGCCGGGCCAGCAGGATGCGCGGTGCCATGGGGAACCTTTCCGGGGGCTTCCAAACAGGGATTCCCCTCCATCATCGCGCACCCCGCCCCGGAGCAACCCGGCGGCCGGTGTCGGCGTCTTTGAGGGCCGGAGCACCCGGAGAGGGGTGTGATCGGGACGCCGTAAAGTGGCACGGTCGCCCGACCGGGTGGACCAGACAGCGAAGCGGGGAGGGCGGATCGGATGCCGCAGAGCGAGACACCGGGCACCGAGGTGGCCCCCACCCGGCTGCGCTGGTGGACCGAACTGCCGCTGATCCTGCTGGTGTACGGCTGCTACCTGGCCGGCCGGCTGCTCGCGCGCGACGACGTCTCGGGCGCCGTCGACCACGGCCGGGCGATCGTGCGCTTCGAGAAGATGCTGCACCTCAACGCCGAGCACCCGCTGAACCGGCTCTTCACCCGCGAGGCGTGGATCGGGGTCCCGGCCGACTTCTGGTACGCCTCGCTGCACTACGTCGTCACGCCCGCGGTCCTGGTCTGGCTGTTCCGGTCCCGCAGCGCGCACTACCGCTCGGCCCGCACCTGGCTGATGACGTCCACGTTCATCGGGCTGATCGGCTTCATCCTGCTGCCCACCGCGCCGCCCCGGCTGCTCCCGGCCGGCCAGGGCTTCGTCGACACCATGGCGCACTTCAGCTCGTACGGCTGGTGGGGCGCCGAGGCCAGCGCGCCGCGCGGTATGGGCGGCATGACCAACCAGTACGCGGCCATGCCGAGCCTGCACGTCGGCTGGGCGCTGTGGTGCGGGGTGATGCTGTGGCGGCACGGCAGCTCCCGCCTGAGCAGGATCTTCGCCGTCTGCTACGCGCTCGGCACCGCGCTGGTGGTCATGGGCACCGCCAACCACTACCTGCTGGACGCGGTCGCGGGCGCCGCCGTGATGGGCGCCGGCCTGCTGCTGGCGCCGTCGGTGACGCGGGCCGTGGACCTGGTCCGGGCCCGGCTGCTCCGGCGCCCGGCGACAGCCCCGGCGACGGCTGCGGCGACAGCCCCGGCGACGGCCTCGGACGGCGTGGGCTCCCCGATTGTCAGTGCCGGATGCCAGACTTCCGCGGGTGAGCGAATTCCACGGCAGCGCGAGTCGCGGCTCGACGCCGGTGACGCAGCGGACGCCTCTTCCGACGACGCCGGCGAAGGGGCTGCGACACCGGCTCGCTGAGCTGCGCGGTCCGGAGGTCCCGGCCAAGGCCCTGGACGCCCGCGCCCTCGCGGCGCTCGCCGCGAACCCCGGGTGCGCGCGCCGGGCGATCCTGGACGGCGCCGGGGTGGACAAGGCCCGGCTGGCGAGCGCGCTGGGCGCACCGTCCGGGTTCGGGCAGTCGCAGTTCGCGCTGACCCGCGGGAACGCGTTCGAGGCGAAGGTGAAGGCGGACGGCGGCGCCGAGCTGCTGCGACTGGTGCACGCCCGGCTGGACCCGGGCGCCGAGCCGCCCGCCGAGGCCGCCGTGCCCGACCTGACCGCGCACGGCCCCGAGGGGCGTACGGCCCGTACGGCGCTGGCGCTGCGCGAGGCCACCGGGGCGGGCGGCTGGACCCTGCTGGACCACCCGATGCTCGCCCTGGACGTGGCCGGCTCGCTCGCCTTCCTGGAGCCGGACGCGGTGGTCGTGCACCCGGACGGCAGCTGGTCCGTGGTGGAGATCAAGTCCTTCCCGCTGCTGGACGGCGCGGCCGACCCGGCCAAGGTGGGCGCGGCGGCCCGGCAGGCGGCGGTCTATGTGCTCGCCCTGGAGGAGGTCGCCGGACGCCTGGATCCCGCCCCGCGGGTGCACCACCGGGTGCTGCTGGTGTGCCCGAAGGACTTCTCCAACCTGCCCGGCGGATCCGCCGTGGACGTCCGCAAGCAGCGCGCGGTCACCGCCCGCCAGCTGGCCCGGCTGACCCGGATCGAGGAGATCGCCGGCGCGCTGCCCGAGGGCACCTGCTTCGCGCCCGACCAAAGCGCCGAGGAGCTTTCGGCGGCCGTGGCGGCGGTCCCGGCGACCTACGCGCCCGAGTGCCTGGCGGCGTGCGAGCTGGCCTTCCACTGCCGGGACCGGGCCCGCGCGGCCGGCGCCGTCACCCGCCTCGGCCGGCCGCTGCGCGCCGAACTGGGCGGTCTGACCACGGTCGAGGAGGTCCTCGCGGCGGCCTGCGGCGAGCACGGCGACCCGGACGACCCCGCGGTGGCGGCGCTGCGCCGGGCGGCGCAACTGCGCGCGGAGGCGCTGGCCGAGGCGGAGGCACTGGCCGAGGCGGCGGAACTGGCCGGGGCGGAGGTGGCGGCCGTATGTCGCTGATCAGCACCCTGGCCCGGCTCGAGGCCGTCGGCAGCGGCCGGGCCCAGCCCGTCGCGACCCTCCGGCACCGGCATCTGTCGGACCGCCCGCTGGTGTTCGTGCCGCTCACCACCGCCGGTGAGGCGGGCGCCCCGCTCGGCGCGCTGGTCGGCACCGACCGGGACGCGCCGCGCCTGCTGGTCGTACCGCAGCCGCGCGACCGGGATCTGCGGTTCACGTTCCTCGCCGAGCTGGCCGATGTCGTCCTGCCGTACGTCGAGTCGTACGCGCAGGCGGTGGAGGCGGCCGAGCGGTCCGAGACCGACCCGGAGACCGGCAAGCGGGTCAAGGTCGAGGTGGAGCTGTGCACGGACGCGGCCCAGCTGATCGTGCCCAGCCGCGCGGGTGTGGAGTTCGTACGGCTGCTGGGCCGCTCGATGCGGTTCCGCCGTACCGCCGAGCAGGACCCCGACGCGCCCTACCCGGCGCCGCCGCGGGTACCGCTGCTCGGCCGCTGGCTGACCCACTACGGCGAGCGGGCCCGGGTCCCCGGCTCCTCCCTGCTGCTCGCGCTGACCGATGTGCTGTCCCGGCACTGGGCGACCGGCCAGTCCAGCCTGGAGGACCAGCACCTGGGCGCGCTGCTCGCCTGGATCGACCCGCCGGAGGGCGTTCCGGGCGCCGAGGCGGCGGCCCGCGCGGAGAGCGCCCGGGACGCCGACGGCCAGCTGCTGTGCCCGCCCGCGGGCCCGGCGACCGACCCGGCCTTCGACAACCGGCTGCTGGCCCCGGCGATCGAGCGCTACGACCGCGCGCGGGCCGCGCTCGCCGCCGCCGAGGACCCGCTGGACGCCGACGACCGGCTGGCCGCGCTCACCGCGGCCGAGCGGGAGATCCGCGACCTGGTGGAGAGCCGTACCCGGCCCACCTGGGACGCGGTGTGGCGGGGGCTGGACCTGCTGCGGGCGCTGCCGGAGGGCGCGCATGTCGCGGAGCGCTGGACCCGGGACCGCTGGTCGTTCACCGGCCACCGGGACCGGGTGCTGGCCGGCGAACCCCCGCAGCCGCGCCGGGACGACGCGGTGACGGCGGCGAACAAGCTGGCCACGCGCGAGCGTGAGCAGGCGCGGCTTGAGGCGCAGGAGGCGCTGGACGATCCGCTGGTGATGGCGGGGCGGCGGCTGGCGGGGGAGGCGTTCACGGGCGAGGTGACCGATGTCGTCCTGGCGTACAGCGAGGGCAAGCGGCCCAGCCCACGCCCGCTGGTGACGGTCCGCACGGACGACCGGCCGCAGCTGGGCGAGCGGGCGAAGGTGTACCGCTCGCTGGGCGGCCGGCCGCAGTCGGCGGAGTTCGTGGCCGCCGAGGCCGACGGGCTGCTGGTCCTGCGGATCCTGGACAAGATGGGCCGCGGCAGGGAGCCGGATCCCGGGTCGGTCCCGGAGAAGGGCGACCGGATCTGCTTCACGCTCTTCGAGCACGAGCCGCGCGGCGGCGCCAGACTGCCCGACCCGGAGCAGACCCCGTGGACCCACGGCGGCCCGCCGGGCGAGACCGCCCTGGAGGCCGCCGACCCCATCACCGAGGAGGACGTCCTGTGACGACGGTCGGCTTCGACCCCGGTACGGCCGCCGCGCGGGCCACCGCCGCGATCCTGCACGACACGCTGCACGGCACCGAGCGGGGCGTGGTGGTCGACTCCCCGCCGGGCGCCGGCAAGTCCACGCTGGTGGTCCGCGCGGCGCTGGAACTGGCCGACGCGGGCCGCCCGCTGATGGTGGTGGCGCAGACGAACGCCCAGGTGGACGATCTCGTGCTGCGGCTCGCCGAGAAGAACCCGGAGCTGCCGGTCGGCCGGCTGCACAGCAGCGACACCGACCCCTACGACAAGGCGCTGGACGAGCTGCCGCAGGTCCGCACCTCCGCGAAGGCGGCCGACCTGACCGGCCTCCCGGTGGTCCTGTCCACGGCCGCCAAGTGGGCGCATGTGCAGACGGACGAGCCGTGGCGGCACGCGATCGTGGACGAGGCGTACCAGATGCGCTCGGACGCGCTGCTGGCCGTGGCGGGGCTGTTCGAGCGGGCGCTGTTCGTGGGCGACCCCGGTCAGCTGGACCCGTTCGCGATCGTCGGCAGCGAGCAGTGGGCGGGTCTGTCGTACGACCCCTCGGCGTCGGCGGTGTCCACCCTCCTCGCCCACAACCCGACCCTCCCCCAGCACCGCCTCCCGGTCTCCTGGCGGCTGCCCGCCTCCGCGGCCCCGCTGGTCTCGGACGCGTTCTACCCGTACACCCCCTTCCGCAGCGGCACCGGCCACGGCGACCGCCGGCTGACCTTCGCCGTCCCCTGTGACGGTTCCGGCCCGGACCGGGTGATCGACGAGGCCGCGGAGTCCGGCTGGGGCCTGCTGGAGCTGCCCGCCCGGCACACCCCGCGCACGGACCCGGAGGCGGTGCGCGCGGTCGCGACGGTCGTACGGCGCCTGCTGGACCGGGGCGGCGCGGCCCTCTCCGAGCGCTCCCCCGCCCCCGCTCCGCTCACCGCCGACCGCGTCGCCGTCGGCACCGCCCACCGGGACCAGGCGGCCGCGGTCCGGGCGGCGCTGACCGAGCTGGGCGTCCCGGACGTCACGGTGGACACGGCCAACCGCCTCCAGGGCAGGGAGTACGACGTCACGGTCGTCCTGCACCCGCTCTCCGGCCGCCCCGACGCCACCGCCTTCCACCTGGAAACCGGTCGCCTCTGCGTCCTGGCCTCCCGCCACCGCCACGCCTGCATCGTGGTCTGCCGCGCGGGCGTCACCGACCTCCTGGACGACTCCCCCTCCACGGAACCGGTCCAGCTGGGCACGCTGGTGAAATTCCCGGACGGCTGGGAGGCGAACCATGCGGTGCTGGCGCATTTGGCGGAGCACAGGGTGAGTTGGCGTCCGTGAGCTGCCCTGGATACCGGTGCGCAGTCAGTCCAGAGATGCCAGCGCACCCGCTATCAGAGAACGTGCTGCCCCTCCCCGTACGGCTCCCTGTGACAGCCGTTCGAAGGCGCGGGCATACAGCTGGATCTGGCTGGGCTGTGTGAGGGTGGAAGCAGCGTCCAGCGTGTCCGCGTGCACCCTGGTGTCGTCGAAGATCGTGAAGGTCGACATGGGCCACACCGTTCGCTGTTCAGAGAACGGCACGATGCCTACGGCGACGTTCTGAAAATCCATGACCCCGAGCAGGTGGCCGAGCTGTGCCGCCATGGTCTCGGCACTGCACAGCCGGTACCGCAACACCGCCTCCTCCAGGACGAACGAGAACCGCCGGGCGCCGTTGCTGAGCACCTGGTTACGCCTCATGCGGGCCGCGACCGCGTCACTCACATCGTTCGGCGTCCCCCGGAAGTCTGCGATGGAGGACAAGAGGGCAGTGGCGTATCCGGGTGTCTGGAGGAACCCAGGGATCACGTCGGAAACGTAGACACGGAACGTCTTTGTTTGTTGGTAGAGGTCGCCTGTGGACTCTTGCAGGCGACGGAGACCGGTCCGCTGGAGTCGCTTCCACTGCACATGTGCATCGGCGGACTGCCTGTTGGCAGCGATCAAGTCGGCTACCTGATCTTCAGCGGAACAGGCCCGGCACCAGGCTTTGATGTCCGAGTCGGAGGGAGGCGTCCTGGCGTTCTCGATCCTGGACGACTTCGACTCCGACCAACCACACCTGAAAGCCAGCTCCCGCCCGCTGATCCCGGCGTCCTTCCGAATCTCACGGAGGCGGCCGGCGAGGAGTTCGCGGGCCTTCTGGACGCTTGAAGAGGGATGCGGGGGCACGGAGCCGGCCTTCGTCAGATCTTGTACAGGTGGTGCGGGGTCGCTCGATCCCAGACTGCTTCGAAGGCAGTGGAGCACAGCTTCACCGTCTCCGGGTCCGCCGTGATCTCGTCCTCGACCACCACGCCGTCACCAGAGAAGTGGTGCACCCGGAGCAGTGCGCCGTCAAACAGCCAGAAGTCATTTCCCGGCAGAGCGATGTCTGTGGCACGTCGCCGTGGCAGCCAGCGCACCTCTTCACCCGCTGTGAGGTTGGCATGGGTGACGTAGTGCTCCCAGCGGATGTACTCCGATACAGGTTCGGAGACGATCCGAGCCCGGCGGACGGACACTCCACGGGCCACCGTATCCGAGATCAACTGGTCATAGGGATGCCACCAGGACTCGCGGTCCTCCCAGTTGATTCGCTCACCCCGCTTCCACGCCTCGAACCGGTCCGTTGGGGCATAGCAGTCGCGCAGCTCCAGATGCACGGCAGACCGGTCACACTGGCCCAGCAGCTCAGCGAAGCTGGGCACGCTCGACGGCATCACACGCCTCCCTGATCATCGGGATCATCCGGGCCGGAATCCTGACGATGGCCTCGCTGTCGGGTACCGAACCGTTCGCGGGGCTGCTTGCCTCGCACTGTGCCTGAGTCTCGGTGCTGGGCTTCCACCCCTGCAACAAGATCTCCTGAGCTTCCACGTCCGCCCACACGGTGGGGCAGTGGTCCCGGTCGGTGTCGGGGTCGATCCCAACGAACTCCACGGCCATGTCCGGCTCCCTGGACTAGGTGCTTGCTTGGGCTTGCATCAGCTTGGTTGACCTGCTGATACTCCGTCAATATGGCGCTGAAGTACCAGATTTGACGTGCAAACTCATGCAAGTTCATAGAGCCCCGGACGCGTCGCCTCCTAGCTTCCTTCCATCGCGCAGATGAGCCGGGAAGGAAGCAATGTCACAGAAGCCGCAGGGCTACCACCTGGCCGAGCTACCGGCCGACCCCTCCGCCGTGCCTGGCTGCTCAGAGTGTCTGTCCCTCTCGGTCAGCAGGGAGGACGCCCGCTCCAGGGGTGACCACAGCGCCGTATCCGACGCAAACGTGGAGCTGCGTCAGCACCAGAAAGAGGCGCACGAATCATGAGCGGAAAGACCTACGCGCAGCTCATGGCGGAGCGCCCCTTGATGACGCTTCGGGTATCGCATGACTCGGGTCGGACCTGGGGTCCCGAGCAGGCCGTATGTGCCGCCGATGACCTTCCGCCTCTGATGACGAGCGCTTGGCCTCCCTGTGAGTGCTGGCGCTGCACCGGCTCCGGCAAGCGCTCCAGGACGTGAAGCGCGCTCCATCCCTTGAACTCCCGCCCTGCGTGGGCGGCGGCGGTCAGCCATGGCCGTGATTAGTTGAGCAGGAAGGTGCAGCGATGCAGAACGGAACCGACCTGTACGCGCTCGACATCAGCGGGGCCTCCTTCGCGAAGGCGTGCGGGGGAAGCACTCACCCGGACGGCGAAGCGTGCGTGACCCTGGCCCGGATCGGTGAGGGCACCTGGGCTCTGGGCGACAGCAAGCGGCCGAGCGCGGAGCCGCTGCGGTCCACCACGGAGGAGCTGGACGCGGCCGGCATCGACCCGGCGCGCTTCGGCCTGCGCGCCTGATCCTCCCTCCCGTCGGCCGGGCCGGATCCCTGGACCCGGCCCGGCCGACACCTCTCGAACGGAACGACTGGTGCACCACCACGGCTACCTCTGGACCGGCCCCAAGGAGCGCTTCGACACCGAGGCTCTACGGCGTCCCCCACACCCTGAGCCGCCACCGGCTCCGGTGTCCGGCGAGGACGTGAGGGCAGAGCAACTGCTCAAGCGCTACCGGGAAGTGGTGGCCGAGTTCCCGCCATCCGATCTGCCACCGATCGAAACGGCGTACTGGCTCATCAAGCCCCGCTCCTTGATCCGTGGCACGTGGGACGAACCCAAGGAAGCGGCAGCCTGGATCGGCGAAAGGCTGGCCGAGTACGCCCCTCGGTTCGCTTCCGAGCGCGACCAGGACCCCACTCGCCTGGCCCAACTGGCCAACAGCGCCGCCGAGCGACTGCACATGGGTGGTGATGTGTCGTTCGGCTTCTACCTCGAACGCCCCTCGTATCTGTCCCTGGCAGTGGTGACATGCTCGCCGAACCGCTCAATGCCTGGACTGAGGTGCCCCGTCGGGTAACCGAAGCGTCCGTTCAGCCCTCACCAGCGCCCGGCACCGGGGAGAAGTGCGGGGAGCAGGTCGGGTAGGCGTACACCGTCCATCCCGGTCCGCTGTTGGCGTGCACCTCCGCGACGACCACCGGGGAATCGGTGATGGCACAGCAGCGCACACACATCCGCACCGGGCGCCGCCCCTCCGCACGGGTGGGCTGCTCACTCATCGGACCACCGCCTCCACAGTCATCACAGGCAATGCGCGGAGGTAGGGGCGGATCGAGGCCGTCTCCCGCGCATCGAGGGGCGTGTCAAGTCCGTACGGGGAGCGGTGGGTGGGCAGCGGTCGGTGCGTCGGTGTTCGGCGGGGTGCGGGTACGAGGTTCTCGCCGACGGGGCGGACCAGCTTGCGGCGCCTGCCCGTGCCGGGCGCGAGGACGCCAAGGGCCCAAAACGCCAGTGCGTAGATAATGCTCAGTGTCATCAACTCCACTGTCAGTTGGTGGCCACGCCCCCGGACGGCTCCACCCGTCGCGGGGGTCTTGTTGCGCTGAGCAGAGTAGCGACCCCTGTATACCCCTGTCCATAGCCAGCTACCCATAGACGCATCTATGTTCGGATGGGACCTGATGCGTACAGTCCGACTGTGATCGAATTCGACCCGACCCGGCCCAAGTGGGCGCAGATCGCTGACGTCCTCCGTCGACGGATCACGAGCGGCGAGTACCCGCCCCGGACGCTGATCTCCGAAGTGCGCCTGGAGCAGGAGTTCGGCGTGGCTCGCACCACCGTCCGCAAGGCCACCGCAGCCCTCCGCGAGGACGGCCTGATCATCACAACCCCCGGCATGGGCTCATTCGTCTCCGACTCCCCCAGCAGCGACCCCTCCGCCACATGACAAGCGTGTACACGTACCGAGTGCGCGCGCTTCGGCGCAGTGCTGTCGTGTTGTGGGTCGGGGGGCGCGGGGACGAGGGGGACCGGGTGCTGGCGGACCGGGGGTGCGTGCCGGTGTTCGTGACCGTGCGGCAGGCGCGGGTGTATGCGCGGCGGCGGGGGTGGGGGGCGGTTGCCGGCGGGGACGGTGTGCTGGAGCTGGGCCGGGTGCAGCGGTGGCTCGCGGATCCGGGGCGGCGGAGGATGCCGTCCGGTGCGGTGCTGGAGGCGTGGAACTTCTTCGAGGATCTGGGGCGGGGGCTCGGGGAGGGTCACCCGTTGCCCCGGCAGGGGGCGGTGCACGGCAGGGCGTACGAGCGGCTCTTCGAGGGGGAGGGTGCCGTGTGGGCGGCCGGCGAGGAGCGCGCCGTACGGGAGCTGCTCGCGGCCGGGGTGCAGCTGTGGGAGTCGTGTCCGGTGAGCCTGAATCCTCCGTCGTGACCGCCCCTTGCGCGGGCGCGGGACAATGGACGGTGGCCCGCCCGCAGGCGGTGCCGAGCGGACCGTACGAGGAGGAGATGGAGACATGGCGGAGCCCACGCCGCGTCGGAACGAACCGCGGCTACGCCCCGCGCCCCTGATCTTCGAGCCCGCGGAGGCGGCCGCCGACCCCGAGCACTTCTTCGACCTGGAGTCGATCGAGGATCCGCGCGCCCTGCTGGCCCGGGCGACCGAGCTGACCCAGGCGTTCCGGGCGGCCGCCGACCGTGCCGTGGAGTTCCAGGCCATCGCGGCGGCCCAGCTCGCCGACCCGCACCGGTTCGACCGGCTGACCACGGCGGACATCGCCGATCGGGCGGAGTGGACCGAGGACTACGCGAAGAAGATGGTCGAGTTCGGGCGGGATCTGCTGCGGGGCAACGGGGAGGGGCGCGCCTCCGCCGATCCGGTGTAGCAGAGAGCCGGTACAGCCCGTCGTAGACCGGCCCGTGGCATATGCCGGGCGGGCAAGATACTCCTCCCCTCGCTGCCCTGTCCTCGTTTTCTGCAACTCAGGGAAACCGCGCGCTCACCGCCGGTACATATGGGTGCCATGAGCAGCGCACCGAACGTCACCTCTGTCACCTGCGACGGCGTGGCCTGGCTCGCCTCGGCAGGAACGTATCCCCGTAGCACGCCGGCCCTGTGGGCGGAGCGCCCGGACGCGCCGGTCGTGCTGCCCTGCGGCACCGCCTTCGACGTGGTGAGCGCGCCTGCGGTCTTCGGCCGCCGGATGGTGGACCAGCTGTGGGGCGAGGGGCCGGGTTCCGGTCCGGTCGCGGTGTTCCGGGGCCGCATGCTGCTGTTCGCCGCCCCCGGTACGGCCCAGCGGCTGCCCTCGCTGCTGCGCTGGGAGGAGTGGGGGTCGGGCCAGCGTACGGAGGCGGTGCCGGCGCTGCTGTGCCACGGCAGCGGGGACGCGGTGACCGTCCCGGCGCCGGCGGCCGGCTCCGAGGAAGCCGGCGGCGGCTGCCGCTGGGTGGTCGCCCCGGACACCCGGCACCCCTGGCTGCCCGGGCCCGAGGTGCTGCTGTGGGCCGCCGTGCGGGCCGCCCGGGCGGCGGTGCGGATATCGATTTTTCCTCCCGCCGACCAGGATGCTAAGGTCTACGACGTCAGCAGGCGCCGCTAGCTCAGTTGGTTAGAGCAGCTGACTCTTAATCAGCGGGTCCGGGGTTCGAGTCCCTGGCGGCGCACAGACGGGAAACGGCGGGTCCGGTTCGAAAGAATCCGGCCCGCCGTTTTCGTATACAGCCACAGTCACCTGCTCAGTCGTCACCCGTCCCCGGGGTGATCTTCACCGTCCAGGCGCCCGACGCCGTCCTTCCCTCCACCTCCACCTTCACGCCCTCGCCGGGCACGGTGAAGCTCTCGCCGAGGGCGACCGGGGCGTCGGCCAGGGGCGGGTAGACCGAGTTCTCCCAGCAGGCCTCGGTGTGCGGGTGGGCGTCCACCACCTGGACCGGGCCGTCGCCGGACTCGGCGCCGCTGTGGATGCGGTAGACGAGGACGCCCTGGCGGCAGGCGGCGCGGTCGTTCCCGGCGGTGCTGCGGGCCTCGAAGCCGAGCGCGCTGTCCGGGCCGGTGCGGACGACGGCCAGCTTCACGCCGTCGCCGAGGCCGAAGGCGGGCGCGCCGCCCGCGTCCTGCACCGGGACGCCCGGACCGGCGGCGAGCGGCTCCAGGGTGAGCCGGGTGGGCGCGGTCCCGCGCACGCACAGCACCTGGCGCGGATCCAGCCAGCCGAGCTTCCACTTGTGCCAGGCGAACAGGTCGGGCGAGAGGCCGAACTGGCTGCCCATCAGGTCCCAGTCCCCCACATAGGTGTCCCAGTCGCCCTTGCCGTCGACCGGGCGGTGGTAGAGGTCGGGCAGGTCGAAGACATGGCCGGTCTCATGGGCGAGGACGAGGCGGTCCGGCGGGTGCTTCTCGAAGACCGTGACGACCCGGCGGACGTCCGCGCCGTCCACGTGCATGGGCGTGTCCAGGTTGACGACCTTCGTGGCGTCCGAGTCGACTCCGGGGGCGTCCGGGTCGGCGACGAAGTACACGACCGGGTACCGCGAGAAGTCGACCTCCCGGTCGGCCACGGCGAACGCGTCCCGCAGATAGGCGGCGCGGCTCTCGGCGCTCCAGTCCCGCCGTATGGCGTACGCGGTCGACGGGCGCGGCATGCGCAGCCAGTGGTTCAGCACGTGCGGGTGCAGGGTGAACCTTCCGTAGGAGGCCCGCCGGAAGAAGTTGCTGGTGGCCGGGAAGTGGTCGGCGGTCAGCTCGGCGGGGGTGGTGCGCGGGGTCGCGTCGGGGAAGGACAGGAACACCAGGACGGCGTCCAGTGGCCTGGTCGGGCGGGTGTAGCCGGGGCTCCAGGTGTCCAGGCCCTCCGAGTGGTGGGCGTCGGTGCGGTGCAGGGCGCACGGGGCCGGCGAGAAGGGCTCGGCGACCGACGGGCCGGTGAGGATCGAGGTCGCGGCGAGCGCCGACATCGTGGTGCACACGGCGGCGGTGCTGCGCAGCTTGGGCACGGACTTGACCTCCGGGTGCGGTTCACGGCATCGGAATCCCGCATCCAGATTGCTGTTGTTTGACGCGTTGTGCCCTGTTTGCCTGCACCAGAAGGGTGAGCGCGGTACGCGCACGCCCCGGCGCACTCCGGCGACCGACACCCCGAAACACTCACGGAACGTCACAACCGGTCGGGGGCTTGAAGAAGCTGTCCAGGTGCGGGCAGAAACGATCTGTCAGAACCTGTGTCCGATCCGGGAGACTGGACAGTGGCTGGAAGGGCCCCGGGACAGCCTCTATGATCGGCACACTTTCCGGCCCTGCCAGGCAAAGACAGGCACGGAAATGCACGGACAGGCACGGACAGAGATCGAGTGCACTGCGGGAGCGAGCGGTGAGCGCAACGTCCGAAGGGCCGACGCCCGCGGCAGACCTCGACCGGTCAGCCGTCACAGTAATTACAGACAGTGATCACAGCACCTATCACCGTGTCTTCGCGGCCGCCCCGCTGTCCATGGCCGTGGTCGACACCGAGGGACTCGTCGTCAGCGCCAACTCCGCACTCGGCGAACTGCTCGGCGCCGACCCGGAGGCGCTCCCCGGACGGCCCGCCGCCGATCTGGTGGACCTGGCCTCGGACCCCCGCACCTGGCACGCCTACCGCGAGGTGCTGCGCGGCAGGCAGGCGAGGCTGCGCTGCACGCGTCGGCTGAAACATCCCGACGGGCGCTCGCTGTGGGTCCAGGTCACCGTGGCACCGCTGGCCCAGGGCGAGGGGACCGGTGTCCTGCTCTCGGTCGCCGACATCAGCGGCCGCCGTGAACTCCAGGCGCAGCTACGGCACTTGCAGATGCACGACCCGGTGACCCGGCTGCCCAACCGCACGCTGTTCTTCGAGCGCCTCTCGGCCGCGCTGGAGGCGGAGGCCTACGAGCAGAGCGGCACCGGCCGGATCGGCCTGTGCTATCTGGACCTGGACGGCTTCAAGGCCGTCAACGACACCCTCGGCCACCGCGTCGGCGACCGGCTCCTCGCCGCGGTGGCCGAGCGCCTGACCCGGGTCGCCGACGAGGCCGGTTACGCCCGCGCCGTGACCCCCCTCGTGGCCCGGCTCGGCGGCGACGAGTTCGCGCTGCTGGTCGAGGACTCCACCGGCACCGAACAGCTCGCCGACCTCGCCGAGTCGGCGCTGAAGGCCCTGGAGGAGCCGTTCGACCTGGCGGGCCAGCGGCTGTCGCTGACCGCCTCGATCGGGGTCGTGGAACGCCATGCGGCCGGTACGACCGCCACCGGGCTGATGCAGGCCGCGGACACCACGCTGTACTGGGCGAAGGCCGACGGCAAGGGCCGCTGGACCCTGTTCGACCCCGAGCGCAACGCGCACCGGATGACCCGTCAGGCCCTCTCCTCCTCGCTGCGCCCCGCCATCGAGCGGGGGGAATTCGCCCTGGAGTACCAGCCGTTGGTGGGCATGGGGGACGGGCGCCTGTCCGGGGTCGAGGCGCTGGTGCGCTGGCACCATCCGCAGTTCGGCACCCTCACGCCGAATCGGTTCATCGGACTGGCCGAGGAGGACGGCTCGATCGTGCAGCTGGGCCGCTGGGCGCTGGCCACCGCGTGCCGGCAGGCCCGCCGCTGGCAGCTGGACCGCCCCGGTGAGCCGCCCATCTTCGTCAGCGTCAACGTGGCCGTACGCCAGGTGTGGGACTCCGACCTGGTGGCGGACGTGGCCGAGGTGCTCGCCGAGACGGGCCTCGCCCCGCATCTGCTCCAGCTGGAGCTGACCGAGTCGGCGGTGATGGGCTCCGCCGGCCGCCCGCTCCAGGCGCTCCAGGCGCTCAGCGACATGGGCGTGCGGATCGCCATCGACGACTTCGGCACCGGCTACTCCAACCTGGCCTACCTCAGCCGGCTCCCGGTCTCCGTGCTGAAGCTGGACGGCTCCTTCGTCCGCGGCTTCCAGTACGAGGCCGAAGCCGCCGGCAAGGCCCCGGCGATCGCCCCCAACCCGGCCGACGAGGTCATCGTCGAGGCGATGATCCAGCTGGCCCACCGGCTCGGCCTGACGGTCACCGCCGAGTGCGTGGAGACCTCCGCGCAGGCCACCCGGCTGCGCCGGATCGGCTGCGACACCGGCCAGGGCTGGCTGTACTCCCGTCCGGTGCCGCCGGATCGTATCTCCGAACTGCTGGGCACCGGGGCCTGCGCGGCGGGCCAGCAGTAGCGCTACCGGGTGGGGAAGCCGTAGGCGTCGGCGATCAACTCGTAGGAACGGACCCGGAGTTCGCCGCGGTGGGCGTGGGTGGTGAGCATCAGCTCGTCGGCGCCGGTGCGCTTCTGGAGGTCGTCCAGGCCGGCGCGGACCTGGTCGGCGGTGCCGGAGACCACGGTGGCGGTCCAGGAGGCGATGAAGTCCTCCTCAGCGGCGCCCAGTTCCAGCTTCTCGACCTCCTCCGGCACGGGGAAGAGGCCGGGGCGCCCGGTGCGCAGCCGGAGCATGTTCAGGCCCATCGCCCGGGTCTGCCGGCGGGCCTCCCGCTCCTCGTCCGTGGCGAGCGCGGCGACCCCGATGAGCGCGTACGGCGCGTCCAGCACGGCGGACGGCCGGAAGGTCTCGCGGTACAGGTCGAGGGCGGGGACGGTGTTCTGCGAGGAGAAGTGGTGGGCGAAGGCGAAGGGCAGGCCGAGCAGACCGGCCAGCCGGGCGCTGTAGCCGGAGGAGCCGAGCAGCCAGATCGGCGGGCGGTGCGCGGACTGCACCCCGCCGGGGGTGGTGCCCTGCACCGGGCCGGGTACGGCGTGGATCCGGCGGTAGGGATGCCCGTCGGGGAAGTCGTCGTCCAGGAACCGGGTGAGTTCCGCCAGCTGTTGCGGGAAGTCGTCGGCGCCCTCGTTCAGGGTGTCGGTGCGGCGCAGCGCGGCGGCCGTCGCCCCGTCGGTGCCCGGCGCCCTGCCGAGCCCCAGGTCGATCCGGCCCGGCGCCATCGCCTCCAGGGTGCCGAACTGCTCCGCGATCACCAGCGGGGCGTGGTTGGGCAGCATGACGCCGCCCGAGCCGAGCCGGATGCGCTCGGTATGGGCGGCGAGGTGGGCGAGGATCACGGCGGGCGAGGAGGAGGCGACCCCGGGCATCGAGTGGTGCTCGGCGATCCAGTACCGGGTGAAGCCCCGGGACTCGGTGAGCCGGGACAGCTCGACGCTGGTGCGCAGGGCGTCGGTGGCGGTGCGGCCCGCGCCGACGGTCACCAGGTCCAGCACGGACAGGGGGACGGGGGCGCTGCCGTGCGCCGTACCCCGGATCTCGTCTGCCGCGTCTGCCTCGACTGCCTCGTTCGCCGCCACGGTGTGCGCCTCCTGTGTGTGCCCTGGCTGTCCTGCCGAAGCGCACCAACAGGAGACTGTCCCCGTTTATTCCGCGGCCCGTACCAGGGTCTCCGGGTCTTCTGTCACCGCCACCCCCGCCTCGTACAGCGCGTGGGCCGTGCGCAGGACCAGGTCGTCGCGGTGGCGGGCGGCGACGAGCTGGAGGCCGACCGGGAGACCGGCCTCGTCCGTGCCGACCGGGACGGTGGCGGCGGGCTGCTGGGTGAGGTTGAAGGGGTAGGTGAAGGGGGTCCAGCCGGTCCAGCGGTGGGACGGCGCGCCGGGTGGCACCTCCACGCCCGCTTCGAAGGCCGTCAGCGGCAGGGTGGGGGTGACCAGCAGGTCGTACGTCTCGTGGAAGCGGCCCATCCGGCGGCCGAGGTGCATCCGGACGTCCACCGCGGCCAGATAGTCCAGCGCGCTGTACCGGGCGCCCTGGGCGCAGATCTCCCGCAGGCCGGGGTCCAGCAGCTGCCGGCCGCGCGGGGAGAGGCGCTGGGTGAGCCGGGCCGCGCCGCTGAACCACAGGGTGTGGAAGGCCTCCACCGGGTCGCTGATGTCGGGGTCGGTCTCCTCGACGTACGCGCCGAGGTCCGCCAGCCGGGCCACCGCCCGCCGCACCGCCGCGGCGACCCCCGGCCGGACCGCCACCTGCCCGCCCAGGGTCGGCGAGTAGGCCACGCGCAGCCCGTGCACACCGCCGTGCAGGGCCTCGGTGAAGGGGCCTGGCGCGGGCGGCAGCGCCGACCAGTCGCGGGCGTCGGGAGCCGAGATGACGTCCAGCAGCAGGGCCGCGTCGGCGGCGTCCCGGGTCATCGGGCCGGCGTGGGACAGGGTGCCGTACGCGCTCGGCGGATACAGCGGCACCCTGCCGTACGTCGGTTTCAGCCCGAAGATGCCGCAGAAGGCCGCCGGGATGCGGATGCTGCCGCCGCCGTCCGTGCCCAGCGACAGCGGGCCCGCGCCGAGTGCCACGGCCGCCGCGCTGCCGCCGCTGGAGCCGCCCGCGGTGCGCCCGGGGTCGTACGGGTTGCGGGTCACGCCGGTGAGCGGCGAGTCCGTGACGCCCTTCCAGCCGTACTCGGGGGTGGTGGTCTTGCCCAGGAAGACCGCGCCGTGCTCGCGCAGCCGGGCGACGGAGGGCGCGTCCTCGTCCCACCGGCCCTGCTCGGAGACGGTCCGGGAGCCGCGCAGGGTGGGATGGCCGCGCAGCAGCAGGATGTCCTTGACCGTCACCGGCACCCCGTCCAGCAGCCCGCACGGCTCGCCGCGCCGCCAGCGCTCCGCCGACTCCCGGGCCCGCGTCAGCGCGTCCTCCTCGGTGAGCCGCACGAACGCGTTCACCTCCGGCTGGATCCGCCGGGCGCGTTCCAGCGCCTGTTCGGTCGCCTCCACGGGAGAGAACTCGCCCTTGCGGTAGCCGTCGAGGAGCCGGCCTGCGGTCAGGTCGGTGAGCTGCATGCACCCTCCAAGGGGTCAGTGACCGGGCACGTAACCACGTTGTTTGTCGACGACGTTCAGCAGGGGTCTGCCCACCGCCCACCGCTCGTACAACTCCACGAACTGCTCCCCCAGTTCGTCCCGCCAGCCGACCGTGTCCCCGCTCATGTGCGGGGACACGATCAGATCGGGCAGCTCCCACAGCGGGCTGTCCGCGGGCAGCGGCTCGGCGGCGAACACGTCCAGCGCGGCGCCCGCGATCCAGCGGTGGGTCAGGGCCCGGGACAGCGCGTCCTCGTCCACGAGCCCGCCCCGGCCGACGTTGACGAAGAACGCCGAGGGCTGCATCACGCCGAAGCGGTGGGCGTCGAACATGCCGTACGTCTGCTCGGTCAGCGGGGCCGCGGCGATCACCCAGTCCGCGCGCGCGATCAGCCGGTCCAGGTCGGCCGGGCCGTGGATACCGGTCCGCGGCACCCGTCCGACCAGCGCCGTCGTCACGCCGAGCGCCTTCAGGGTGCGGACGATCGCCCGGCCGATCGGGCCCGAACCGACCACGCACGCGCGCGTGCCCGCCACCCGGCGTCCCTCCCGGTGCCGCCAGACCCGCTCCCGCTGGTGCTCCAGGGTGCGCGGCAGATCCTTGGCGACGGCCAGCACCAGGGCCGCCACGTACTCGGCGATCGGCTGGTCGAAGATCCCGCGCGCGTTGGTCACCACCGTGTCGGAGGCGGCCAGCTCGGGGCAGAGCAGATGGTCCACGCCCGCGCTCGCCGTGTGCACCCAGCGCGGCCGGGGGCCCTCGCCCGGCCAGGCCTCGCGCACCGCGTGCGAGGTGAAGTCCCAGACCAGCAGGACGTCCGCCGTCGGCAGCCGGTCGGCCAGCCCCGCGGCGTCCGTGCGGACGATCCGGGCGCGGCCGGTGAGCCGACCGAGCCGGGGCGGCGGGTCGGCGTCCAGGACGAGGACGGTGGGAAGGGGCGGGGACGTCAACATGCGGGGCTGCTCCCGGCGGCTGCCGAACTGACCTGCTGGGTCTACCTGCGCTGAGATGGGCGGATTGACCACGCTCGCACCCGAACCTACCGTCGTCAACACGGGCGTCCCCGGCATCCGTTGCCCGCGCGCCGCCCGCCTCTCTCCCCTCGTGTGAGGCCGGTGCCTGCCATGGACGCGTCGGATGTCTCCTTTCTGGGTGGTCCCCGGCGCCAGCGCGGGGTCGGGGTCGTCGCCCCCTTCGACTTCGCGCTCGACCGCGAGCTGTGGCGCTGGGTGCCGGACGAGGTGTCGCTGCACCTGACCCGGACCCCGTTCGTGCCGGTGGAGGTGAGCCTGGATCTGGCCCGGCTGGTCAGCGAGCACGCCACGCTCGGCGAGGCGGTCCGCGCGCTGACCGCGGTCGCCCCCGAGGTCGTCGCCTACGCCTGCACCTCGGGCAGCTTCGTCGACGGGATCGCCGGGGAGCGGGCGATGTGCGCGGCGATGAGCCGGGCCGGCGCGCTGCCGTCCGTGACCACCTCCGGCGCGCTCCTGGAGGCCCTCGCCGAGCTGCGGATACGACGGCTCGCGCTGGTCACGCCGTACACCGGCTCGGTGACCCGGGCGCTGGCCGAGTACGTCGCCGAGGCCGGTGCCGAGGTCACCGGGTGCGCCTTCATGGGGCTGACCCGGCACATCTGGAAGGTGCCGTACCGGGAGGTGGTCGCCATCGCCCGGCGCGCGGCCCGGCCCGGCAGCGCCGACGCGCTCTTCCTGTCCTGCACCAACCTTCCGACGTACGACGTGATCCCCCAGTTGGAGGCCGAGCTGCGCATGCCGGTGATCTCGGCCAACCAGGTCACGATGTGGGCGGCGCTGCGCCGACTGGGTACCCGAGCCGTGGGGCCCTATCAGGCGCTGCTGGACGAGGCGGCGCGTGACTGGCCCGGCTTGCGGGAACAGACGCCGGAAGAGACGCAGGAAGGCTGGACATGACCGCACTCGGACTCCTCTACCCGGGCCACTCCGCCGAGGACGACTATCCACGCATCGAGCAGCTTCTGGGCAGCGACATCCGGGTGGATCTGGTGCACACCGACGTCGGTGAGGACGCGCACCGGGTGGACGCGCTGCGCGAGCTGGGATCCGCCGATCGGCTCGCGGCCGGCATGGAGGAGCTGCGGCTGACCGGCGCCGAGACGGTGGTGTGGGCGTGCACCAGCGGCGGCTTCGTGCACGGCTGGGAGGGCGCCCAGGACCAGGTGCGGCAGCTGGCCATGCTGGCGGGGATGCCCGCCTCCTCGACGTCGTTCGCCTTTGTGCACGCGGCCCGGGAGCTGGGGGCGCGGCGGGTCGCCGTCGGCGCGACCTATCCGCAGGACGTGGCGGAGCTGTTCGCGGAGTTCCTGCGGGCCGGCGGGCTGGAGGTCGTCGCCCTGCGGTCCTCGGGGATCGTCACGGCCGCGGAGGTCGGCACCTGGGGCGAGGAGGACGTGCTGACCCTGGCGCGGGCCGCCGACACCCCGGACGCCCAGGCGGTGCTGCTGCCGGACACCGCGCTGCACACGGCCGCGCATCTGTCGCTGCTGGAGAAGTCCCTGTCCAAGCCGGTGCTCACGGCGAACCAGGTGACGGTGTGGGAGGGCCTGCGGCTCGCCGACCGGCGGGTGAACGCCCCGCGGCTGGGGGCACTGTTCACCCGGGAGCCGATCGTGCAGGTCTGAGCGGCGCGGCGGGCGGACGGGCGGACCTCACGCACGCAGGGCCCCACGCGCGCAGGGCCCCACGCGCGCCGGACCTCACGCGCGCCGGAACGCCAGCCGCTCCCCCGCCGCCCCGGTCCGCCAGAGGTCGTTGCACGCGTCCGCCATCTCCGCCAGGCCCTCCACCACCTCGCCCCACACCGTCCCCGGCACCCAGCCCACGTCGCCGTTGAGGAGGAGGTTGTTGCGTTCGTAGAAGAGGGCCAGGTCGACCACGGTGGTGCCGGGGCCGGGCTCGCGGTCGTAGCCGTAGGCGCGCGTGGCCAGTTCGGTGCCGGTGAAGGAGAAGTAGCAGAGGTCGCCGGGGATCGGGGTGACCGTGGGGTTCTCCAGTGGGGGTTCCGTGGCGGCGAGGGGCGGGAAGAGGGCGTAGATCTCGTTGCGGGCGTACTTGGCGTGGTAGACCTCGCCGGAGCGGGGCAGCGCGTCCCAGACGGCGGCGCAGGTCAGCGGGGCGCGGTCGGTCAGGAGCCGGGCCGTGCAGTGCACGTTGCGCCGCTCCAGCGAGACGGTGACGAATCGGTCGGCCATGAAATCCAGGGTGCATAGGGCGCGTTCGCTTGGGTAGCCGCGCCGCCATGGCTCCACCACTTGGGAACGACGTATCCACATTCCGGTCGAAAGCGAGACACAGCCGGCGGGCGGTGCTCGCGGGCGCCGCCGCCCTCGGCGCGCTGGGTGCCGCGGGCTGCACACGGGTGGCGGCCCAGTCCGGCAAGCCCGGCGGGGACCTGCTGGAACGGCTCCGCGCCCAGGGTGTCGTACGACTCGGGATCGCCGGTGAGATCCCCTTCGGGTACATCGGCAAGGACGGGCAGCTGACGGGTGAGGCGCCCGAGCTGGCCAGGGTGATCTTCAAGCGGCTGGGGGTCGGCCGGGTACAGCCGGTGCCGACCGAGTTCGGGTCGCTGATCCCTGGCCTGAAGTCGCAGCAGTTCGACGTCGTGGCGGCCGGGATGTACGTCAACCCCGAGCGGTGCGAGCAGGTGATCTTCGCCGACCCGGACTACCAGATGCTGGACTCCTTCATCGTGCGCAAGGGTAATCCGAAGGGGCTGCACTCCTACCGGGACGTCGTCGAGAAGAAGGCGCGGCTCGCCACCGGGACCGGGTACGCCGAGATCCAGTACGCCGTCGAGGCCGGGTACCGGGAGAGCGACATCCTCATCGTCCCGGACCAGGTGGCCGGGCTGAACGCCGTGGAGGCCGGGCGGGTCGACGTGTTCGCCGGTACGGCGCTCACCACCCGCGAGGTGGTGAAGAAGTCGGCCAAGGCCGAGGCGACCCGGCCCTTCGCGCCGCTCGTCAAGGGCAAACCGCATGTCGACGGCGGGGCGTTCGCGTTCCGGCCCGGCGAGACGCGGCTGCGGGACGCCTTCAACACCGAGCTGCACAGGATGAAGCGGAGCGGGGAGCTGTTCCGGGTCCTGCGGCCCTTCGGGTTCACCGAGGCCGAGATGACGGACCTGACCGCGAAGGAGCTGTGCGGCGGATGACCCCGGGGCTGTGGGAACTGGTACTGAACGGCGTCTGGGCCACCCTCCAGCTGCTGGTGTTCAGCGCGCTGCTGGCCGCCGCGGTGTCCTTCGTGGTGGGCATCGCGCGGACGCACCGGCTGTGGATCGTGCGCTTCGTCGCGGGCTGCTACACGGAGGTGTTCCGCGGCACCTCCGCGCTGGTGATGATCTTCTGGGTGTACTTCGTGCTGCCGCTCGCCTTCGGCTGGCAGCTGGTGCCGATGTGGGCGGGCACGCTGGCACTCGGCATGACGTACGGCGCGTACGGCTCGGAGATCGTGCGCGGTGCGCTGAACGCGGTGGACCCGGCGCAGCGGGAGGGCGGGATCGCGCTCAGCTTCACCCCGGCGCAGCGGCTCCGGCTGATCGTGCTGCCGCAGGCCGTGCCGGAGATGATCCCCTCCTTCTGCAACCTGCTGGTCGAGCTGCTCAAGGGCACCGCCCTGGTGTCGGTCATGGGCATGGGCGATCTGACGTTCAGCGCCGACCTGGTGCGGCTCGCGCTTCAGCAGAGCGCGGAGATCTACACGTATGTGCTGCTGATCTACTTCGCGATCGCCTTCGTGCTGACGCGGCTGATGCGCGCGCTGGAGAAGCGGCTGAAGGCCGGGGTCGGCAAGGAGGCCGGTACCGAGCGGGCGGCGCGTGAGCTGAAGCGGGCGCAGACGACCGGTGTGGGCGGTGGTGTGGCATGACGTGGGACTGGAACGCGGTGACCGGGTTCCTGCCGGACTTCTGGCGGGGGCTCCGGGTGACCCTGGAGGCCGTGGCCCTCGGCTCGCTGCTGTCCTTCGGGCTCGGCCTGGTGTGGACGCTGCTGGTGCGGGCGCCGTCCCGGTGGCTGCGCTGGCCGGTCGGGGCGGTCACGGAGTTCGTGCGCAACACCCCGCTGCTGGTGCAGCTGTTCTTCCTCTTCTATGTGCTGCCAGAGTGGGGGCTGACCTTCTCCGCCCTGGCCACCGGTGTCTTCGCGATCGGGCTGCACTACTCGACGTACACCATGCAGGTCTACCGGGCCGGTATCGAGGCGGTGCCCGTCGGCCAGTGGGAGGCGGCCACGGCGCTGAACCTGCCCCGGCGGCGGACCTGGACCGCGGTGATCCTGCCGCAGGCGATCCGCCGGGTGGTCCCGGCGCTCGGCAACTACGTGATCTCCATGCTCAAGGACACGCCCATGCTGATGGTGATCACCGTGCCGGAGATGCTGGGCCGCGCGCGGCTGTACTCCCAGCAGCACTTCCAGTTCACCGAGCCGCTGACCGTGATCGGCGTGGCCTTCATCCTCATTTCCTATCTGGCCTCCCTGCTGTTGCGAGCCCTGGAGCGACGCCTTGTCCGTTGAGACCCGTACGAAGCCGTCCGCCACCGAAGCCCCGTCCGCGGAGCTGATCCGGCTGGAGCATGTCACCAAGCGCTTCGGGACCCACACCGTCCTCGACGACCTGGACTTCTCCGTCCGGGCCGGCCGGCACGTCACGCTGATCGGGCCGTCCGGCTCGGGCAAGACCACCATCCTCAGACTGCTGATGACGCTCACCCGGCCGGACGAGGGCACGATCACGGTCGACGGGGAGCGGCTGTTCCCGGCGCCGGAGAAGCAGGTCCGGGAGGTGCGGAAGAAGATCGGGATGGTGTTCCAGCAGTTCAACCTCTTCCCGAACATGTCGGTGCTGCGGAACGTCACCGAGGCGCCGGTGCAGGTCCTCGGCCTGTCCCGGGACGAGGCCGAGGCGCGGGCCCGGGAGCTGCTGGAGCTGGTGGGGCTTGCCGACAAGTGCGACGCCCGGCCGACCCGGCTCTCCGGCGGGCAGCAGCAGCGGGTGGCGATCGCCCGGGCGCTGGCGATGCGGCCGCGGGTGCTGCTGCTGGACGAGGTGACCTCCGCGCTCGACCCGGAGCTGGTCGCGGGCGTCCTGGACCTGCTCAGGGACATCGCCCGCAGCACGGACATCACCATGCTGTGCGTGACCCACGAGATGGGTTTCGCCCGGGACATCTCCGACCAGGTGCTGATGTTCGACTCCGGCCGGATCATCGAGGCGGGGTCACCGGAGAAGATCTTCACCGATCCGGAGCAGGACCGTACCCGGGAATTCCTCGGGGCCATGCTGTGAACGTCCGAGGTCCGGCCACTGGGGCATGACATCGGCATATGCCAGAGGGTTCCCGTCGCAGTTGGGGGGCGGGCGAAGGCGAACGAATCTCGCCAACGCCCTCTCCCCCGGCCCGGTTTGACAGCTATCGTGGAGTCCATCCGCCGACCGGGATCGCGGCCGAGGGGGACCGACATGAGAATCGAGCCGACCGCCCCGTACCACTCCGCCCAGGACGCCCTGCGCGTGCTGGAGACCGTCGCGCGCCACGGTGCCGGCATCACCGACACCGAGCTGGCCCGGCACACCGGCCTCGGCCCCGAGCGGCTCACCGCGCTGCTGCGCATGCTGCGCCGGGAGGGCTATGTCACCCAGATCACCGACGGCGCCTATGTCACCGGCGACACCCTGCGCCGCCTCACCTCGGCGCACGACCGCGAGCGGGCCCTGCGCGACAAGCTCCAGCACACCCTGGACCGACTGCGCGACTCGGTGGGCGCCGCCGTCTACATCAGCCGGTACGTCGACGGCGAGGTCAAGGTCACCCAGTACGCGGCCGGACCCGCCACCCCGGCGGTCAACGAGTGGGTCGACTTCCGCTGCTCCGCCCATGCCACGGCCGTCGGCAAGAGCCTGCTGACCCAGCTGGACCACAACGCCCGCCGCGACCATCTCTCCCGGTACAAGATGGCCCGCCTCACCTCGCGCACCATCACCAGCGACAAGCTGCTGCTGTCCCGCCTGGAGTCCCAGCCGCCGACGGTGCCGGTCCTCGACCTCCAGGAGTACGCGGTGGGCACGGTGTGCGCGGCGGTGCCGATCACGGCCGGCGCGTCCGTGGGCTGCCTGGCGCTCTCGCTGCCCGTGGAGCACGCGCACCGGCTGAAGCGGGCCGCGGAGACGCTGAACCGCGGCGCGGCCCCGGTCCTCCTCTCGCTGACCCTCTAGCCCCTCTCCGGCCGGCCTCCGGGTGGTCATGAGCACCCCTCGGGACCAGGTAGTATTTTCTTTGTCGCCGGCCGCGGGAAGCAAAAGTCCGCGGAAGGCGGGAGTCATGCGCCGCTAGCTCAGTTGGTTAGAGCAGCTGACTCTTAATCAGCGGGTCCGGGGTTCGAGTCCCTGGCGGCGCACCTGACCGAAGGGTCCCTTGCGAGAGCGAGGGGCCCTTCGGCGTTTCCGGGCTCCGGTCGGGGCGGTCACGGCATCAGGCCGTCGAACTCCGAGAACAGCGCGTGGGCCGTGACCATGAACGCGACGCAGAAGGCGATGCCGACGCCGAAGAAGGCCAGCGTGAAGGCGGTGCCGGCGGCGAGCTTGCCGGGGGCCGGCGGGAGGGCGGTGGCCTGCTCGGGGCGGTCGGGGAGGTAGCGCACGGTGACGATGTCGCCCTCCACGACGGTGGCCGGGCCGTTCGGCTCCTCGAAGCGGACGGCGCGGCCCTCGCGGGTGGTGAACTCGTAGACGTGGTGCAGGGTCGTGCGCACGGCGGTGTCGTCGCCGCCGCCGCTGGTCTTCGTGTACATCCGCAGGCAGCGGCCCTCGGCGGTCAGCCCGTGCGACCACGCCCGGCCGATCCGCCGGGCACGGCCGAGCAGCGTGTACGCGGCGGCGCCCAGCCCGATGATCATGAGGCTGGGTATGACGTAGAAGAAGAGTTCCATGGCATTCCCCCGGGGTCCGGTGCGCCGGTCCCGAACGATCGGCGTGGCCGGAACCTATCCGTCGCGCAGGGCCGGGGACCTCAGGGGAAGCTCAGTTTCCGAGCCGTGACGGGGCGGGGCTCAGAACGTGACGTCGGAGCAGGCGTAGAACGCGTTGCCGGTGTCGGCGATCGTCCAGACCGCGAGGATCACATGGTGGCCGGTGAGGCCGGTGGGCAGGGTGCCGCTGTGGGTGAGCGTGGCCGGCGGGCGCTGGCCGTTGTAGGGGACGGTGAGGAAGGGGGTGAGGTTGAGGTCCGAGCGGGACAGCGGGTGGTTCTGGTTCCAGCCCGGCTTGGTGACGTAGTACTTGAAGTCCGTCGTGGCGTGCATGGCGGTGAACTGCCAGCGGAAGGTGTACGACTGGCCGCCCGTCACCCTGGTGGTGGGCCAGGGTGCGCCGGACGGGGTGGTGGGCGAACTCAGCTCGGCGAAGCGGCTCTGGCCGCCGTTGCAGAGCTGACCGTCGGCGGGGCCCGCGGCCGGGAAGCCCTTGGGGCCCTCGACGCTCTGCGGCTCCCACTGGATGTCGCCGCAGCCGGTCACGGTGCCGTTGGCACAGAGCTTCTGTCTGCTGACGGGGAGGTCGGTGTAGCCGTGCCCGCTGGCGCCGCCGGTGGAGAGCGCGAAGGCTCCGGCGGTCACCGCGCCCAGCACGATCGCGGACACCTTGGTCTTGGTGCGCATGCTGCCGCTCCTGGTGAACGTGGGGAGTTCAGGGTGGCCGTGCAGGTAGGTCTAGACCAAGCGTCAGCGTAGGACGGGTAGTTGAACATGTCCATACCAATCGCGGGCCCGGGACACCTGGGCGCTGCTAGCCCGGCTCCCCCCGGCCCGAGCAGAACGCCACCGTCAGATCGCGGACCAGGACCTTGCGCTCGTAGTCGTCCAGGTCGACCAGGCCGCGCAGGGTCAGCCGGGTCACCGTGTCCTCCACCGAGTCCACCACCGAGTTGAGCATGGTGGCCCGTCGGCGGGCGTCCAGGGCGGCGATCCGGCGGCGCTGCATCGCGGGGGCCACGTCGGGGGCGTACTCCACCCGGAGCGGCAGCACCGAGAACACCTCCACCCCGACCGGCGCGGTCTCCGCCGCCACCAGGCGGGTCAGCGCGTCCCCGGCCGCCGCCACCCCGCCCCGGGCGCCGCCCACCGGCTCCACCGGCACCCGGGCCAGCGCCGCCTCCACGCACTCGCGCAGATACGTCTCGTGGTCCTCGATGCCGAACACGGCCCGCGCGGTGTCCCGCACCCGCCACACCACCAGCAGGACCACCCGCAGCGCCATCCCGTCGGGGTCCGCGGCCGGCATCACCTCACTGCGCCAGTGCCGCAGCCGGACATCGACCCGGCGGCGCAGCAGCAGCGGGTTGACCCAGAGCAGGCCGGTGCGCCGGACCGTGCCCCGGTAGCGGCCGAACAGGGCCAGCACCGACGCCCGCCCGGTCCGCACCCGGGCCAGCCCGCCGAAGCCGAACACCCCGAGCGCACCGGCCCCGGCGTACGCCGCCCACTGCGCCGGGCCCAGCCCCGCGCCGGTGGACGCGGGCAGCCGCAGCGCCTCCACGGCGAGCGGCGGCAGCGCCCCCGCCCACCAGGACGTGGCCAGGGCGCCGCTGAGCCCGCACACCCCGGCCAGCACCCCGGCCGCCCCCGGCAGCACCCGCGCCGGACGCTCGGCCAGCTCCGGGTCGACCTCGGGCAGCGGCCGGCCGCGGACCGGGGCCGGGCGCCGCACCCGGGGCTGCTCGCCGGTGCCCTGCCGGCGGCCGACCACGGCGGGCCGCAGCGGCACCCGCACCGGGTCGGACTCGTCCCGGAACAGCAGATGGACGGGGATCTCGGTGGTCGCCTCGTTCTGGATCAGCCGGTTCTGCCGGATGCCCGGGACCGCCGCGCACTCCGGTGGCCCCTCGGATTCGGACGGTGTGGACGAAGTGGTCGTACTCATGCGTGCCTCCAGCCTCCGCGCCAGATGCGTCATGAACAGGAAGAGAGCAGGGGAAAGGGCGACGGTCTACGCGAACAGGCGGCGCCAGGTCTCCGGGCCCGGGTAGCCGTCCGCCGCGCCGCCGCGCCAGCCCTGGGAGCGCTGGAAGGCCTCCACCGCCCTGCGGTAGGTGTCGTCCCAGCGCCGGCCGGGACCGCCGGGGAAGAAACTGCCGAACCCTTTCTCCACCAGCCGCCGGCCCAGCCGGGGGATGTGGTCGTTCTCCGCGCCGGACAGGAAGAGGTTCCGGCCCGGATACCCCGGGACCCCGTGCGAGGCGGGGCCGGCCGCGCCCGGTGCGATGTCCTTGCCCTGGCCGGTGACCAGCAGGTCCCAGGTGCGCGGACCGGGCAGCCCGTCGGCGTCCGCGCCGGACCAGCCCTGGGCCAGCTGGAAGGCCTGGGTGGCCCGCCGGTCCGCCTCGCCCCAGACCGGCCCCGGGCCCTGGGGGTAGTAGCCGGCGCCGCCCCGGGCCGTCAGCAGCCGGCCGAGCAGGGTCACGTACTCGTTGCTGGCCCCGGGGCCGAAGGAGGCGGCCCCCGGGAAGGCCGTCTGGGTCGCGGCGACGACCGGCCGGGCGCCCGCCGCGCCGGGGGTCAGGCCCTTGTAGCGGTAGGGGACGTAGGCGTCGGCGTGGCTCCAGTAGGGGTAGGGGGTGACCTGGCGGCGGGTGCGCGGGGGTGTCTGCTCGTAGACCGTGTAGGAGGTGCGGGTGTAGTCCGTCCAGCCGCCGAAGATCACCACATGGGAGCCGCGCTCGGGGTCGGCGGGGTTGTGGCGGAGCAGGATGTCGCCGGGTTGCAGCTCGTCCTTGGTGATCCGCACCCCGTACTGGTCGAGGCTGCCCGTCCACTCGTTGCCGGTCAGCCCCCAGGCCATGGAGACGAAGCCCGAGCAGTCCTGCCGGTAACCGTCGGGCCAGTAGTCCTCCATGCTGTACGGCACCTGCGCGGCCACCCAGATCTTGGCCCGGTTGATGATCTCGGCCCGGGTGGTGGCGGGGATCCGTACGGCGGCGGGCCCCGCGGGACGGCCGCCCGGACCGTGCAGCGGGGCCTTGTGACCCTGGGGGGTGGCGGGCTCGCCGTCCCCGGGGACGTCCGGGCGCTGCACCGAGGGGCGGCCGGCGGCGGCCGGCGGGGCCGTGCCGAGGGCGGCGGCCGCGGCGGCCATGACGACGACACCGCAGGCGGCCGCCGGGTGGGCGCCGACCCGGCCGGAGGTCAGCCGGGGGCTCACCCGGCGCCAGTGGGCACAGCCGGGGCAGTCGCAGTCGCGCTCCGGGTCGACTTCCTCGAACACCGGAGCGATCATGCGATCTGCCTCACATTCGGGGGTGGTATGTCCGCGAGTGTGCACGTTGATCAGTTTCCCAACTCTCCCCTCCGCCGCCACTTTGACGGTCCGAATGACGGATGAGGCCACCCCGGGGTGCTCCCGGACCTGCACGGGTGGTCGGAAGCACCCCGGAAGGTCATGTAGAGTTTTCTCTGTCAGCAGGCGCCGCTAGCTCAGTTGGTTAGAGCAGCTGACTCTTAATCAGCGGGTCCGGGGTTCGAGTCCCTGGCGGCGCACCGACCGGAAAGCCCCTCGCGCAAGCGGGGGGCTTTCCGCATGTCCGGGCCGCCACCCGCGCGGCATGGCGGCGCGGGATCTCCAGGGGCGGATCCATAAGAGACCACTTCGGCAACATCCGTGCCCGACTGTCCCCCAGTGGTCGTGTTTGAACCGTGAAGAACACCTTTGCCCCTTGCGATCATGTCGAGCAGCGTAGAAACCTGGTTGCTCGACATACCGCCGGGGGGCGGTGGCCGGGGGGCCGGCGACCGGTTGTGGGGGCCGGGCGCGCTTCAGGACTGGACTGACACGCGCTGACGCGCGCGTGTGGGGGGATGACTCATGACGTCGACGCCGCAGGGCGCCCGGCAGCACCACGATCCGTCACACTACGCACACGAGCGATCACCAGCCGTCCATGGTCACGCATCCGGGCCTCGGACGGGACACACGGGGGCGTTCCGCCGGCTCAGGAACAGCCTGCCCAGATACGACTACGAGCACTACAGCCGGCTCGCGGGCCCGCTCACCCGGCCCGACCCGACCCGGCCCTACCAGGTCCGCTACCGCTCGCTGCTCTCCCAGGAACCGCACCGGATACGCGCCGCGCTGATGCTGGGCGCGGCCCCCGTGTTCTCCGTGGTCCTGCTGGTCTGGCTGCTCCAGCCGGCGCACTGGACCGAACGCGACCACCCCGCCCACGACTTCCTGCCGGCCCTCGACACCGTCATGCTCGTCTCGATCGGCCTGATCGAGCTGTTCCGCTGCGTGAACGTGCTGTCCAACGCGCACGCCACCCTCGTCGCCCGCGACCCGGTCCCGGTCGTCCCCGAGACCGGCACCAGGGTCGCCTTCCTCACCACCTTCGTGCCCGGCAAGGAGCCGCTGGAGATGGTGACCCGGACCCTCGAGGCGGCGACGCGGCTGCGCCACCGGGGGCTGCTGCACGTCTGGCTGCTGGACGAGGGCGACGACCCCGAGGTGCGGGAGATCTGCGCCCGCCTCGGCGTGCACCACTTCACCCGCAAGGGCATCGAGCGCTGGAACCGGCCCACCGGCCCGCACCGCGCCCGGACCAAGCACGGCAACTACAACGCCTGGCTGGAGGCGCACGGCGACGCCTACGACTACTTCGCCTCCGTCGACACCGACCATGTCCCGCTCCCCAACTACCTGGAGCGGATGCTCGGTTACTTCCGCGACCCGGACGTCGGCTTCGTCATCGGCCCGCAGGTCTACGGCAACTACGACACCTTCGTCACCAAGGCCGCCGAGTCCCAGCAGTTCCTCTTCCACGCCCTGATCCAGCGGGCCGGCAACCGCTACGGCGCCCCCATGTTCGTCGGCACCTCCAACGCCGTACGCATCAGCGCCCTCCAGCAGATCGGCGGGCTGTACGACTCCATCACCGAGGACATGGCGACGGGCTTCGAGATGCACCGCGCCAGGAACCCGCTGACCGGCCGGAAGTGGCGGTCCGTGTACACCCCGGACGTGCTCGCGGTCGGCGAGGGCCCGGCCGCCTGGACGGACTTCTTCAGCCAGCAGCTGCGCTGGTCCCGGGGGACGTACGAGACCATCCTCACGCAGTACTGGAAGGGCTTCTTCACCCTGCCGCCCGGCAGGCTCTTCAACTACACCATGATGATCGTCTTCTACCCGATGGCCGCCCTCAACTGGATCCTCGCAGCGCTGAGTTGCGCGCTCTTTCTCGGTCTCGGCGCCTCCGGGGTGAACATCGACCCGACCGTGTGGCTGATGCTGTACGGCAACGCCTCCGCGCTCCAGATCGGGCTGTACGTGTGGAACCGGCGGCACAATGTCTCGCCGCACGAACCGGAGGGGTCGGGCGGGGTCGCGGGCATGGTGATGTCCGCCCTCTCCGCGCCGATCTACGCCCGCTCGCTGATGGACGCCGTCCTGCGCCGCAGGAGCAGGTTCGTGGTCACGCCCAAGGGCGAGTCGGCCAGCCCCGACACGCTGTTCGGGACCTTCCGGGTGCACTGGTTCTTCATCGCGGTCTTCGGCGGCTCGCTCCTCGCCGGCCTGCTGCTCGGCCACTCCCACCCCGCGATGACCGCCTGGGCGTCCTTCGCCCTGCTGATCACCGCCGCGCCGATGGCCGTGTGGGGGTACACGCTGCGCCGGGAGCGGAAGGCGGCCGCCGTCGCCGCCCGGGAGCCGCAGGACGCCGTGCCGGTGCAGTACGCCTGGGCCGGCCCCGGCGAGGACCACGAGCAGACCGTGCGGATCGCCCTGGGCGGGCTGGGGGGACGTAAGGAATGAAGGACCAGGCCGGTCTGCGCCGGGTGCGCAGGTTCGCGATCGGCACGGTGGTGGTACTCGCGCTGGCCGGGACGAACGGGCCGTGGCTGTACCGCTTCGGCACGGCCCAGTACCACCAGTACGAGATCAACAGACCCGCCTACAAGGCCGCGAACGGCCACTGGGACATCATCGAGTTCCCGCCGGAGTACCGCCAGGACACCATCCACGCGGCGCTGCTGCACACCGGGAAGGTGCTGCTGGTCGCCGGCTCGGGCAACAACCAGGACAACTTCGACCGGAAGAAGTTCGACACCCGGATCTGGGACCCGGTCAAGGGCACGGTCGAGAAGGTGCCCACGCCCAACGACCTGTTCTGCACCGGCCACACCCAGCTCGCCGACGGCAACCTGCTCATCGCGGGCGGCACCAAGCGGTACGAGAAGCTCAAGGGTGACGTCAAGAAGGCCGGCGGCGTCATGATCCTCTACAACGAGAACCCCGACAAGCCGATGACCCTGCCCGCGGGCACCCGGTTCACCGGCAGGCGGAACGGCCGGACGTTCGTCTCCCAGGACCCGGTGCTGGTCCCGCGCGCCACCAAGGTCTTCGACAAGGCCGGCACGTGGCTGCGGAACAACCCCGGTTACGGCCGTGTCTACGTCGAGGCGCCGAAGGAGGGCGCCCGGTACCAGACCGGCACCCAGGACAACTACCGGATCCAGGGCCTGACCGGCGTCGACGCGCGCAACACCTACGGCATCGCGCAGAAGCTCGCCCTCGACAAGAAGGACTTCGAGGGGATCAGGGACGCCTACGAGTTCGACCCGGTCGCCGAGCGCTACATCAAGGTCGACCCGATGAACGAGGCCCGCTGGTACCCGACGCTCACCACCCTGTCGGACGGCAGGATCCTCGGTGTGTCCGGCCTCGACGACATCGGGCAGCTGGTGCCGGGCAAGAACGAGGTCTTCGACCCGAGGACGCGGAAGTGGACGTACACGAAGACGGTCCGGCAGTTCCCGACGTATCCCGCGCTGTTCCTGATGCAGAACGGGAAGATCTTCTACTCGGGTTCCAACGCCGGGTACGGGCCGGACGACGTCGGGCGTGAGCCGGGTGTGTGGGACGTCGGCACCAACCGGTTCACCCGGTTGCCCGGGCTGAGCGACCCGGACCGGATGGAGACCTCCGGGACGGTGCTGCTGCCTCCGGCGCAGGACGAGCGGTTCATGGTGATCGGCGGGGGCGGGGTCGGCGAGTCGGCGCTGTCCAGCAGGAAGACCCGGCTGATCGACCTCAGGGCGAAGGCCCCGCACTTCGTGGACGGTCCCCGGCTGGAGAAGGGCACCCGGTATCCGCAGTCCTCGATCCTGCCCGACGACACCGTGCTGGTGTCCGGCGGCTCGGAGGACTACCGGGGGCGCGGCGACTCCGACATCCTCCAGGCGCGGATCTACCACCCGGACGGCAACCGCTTCACCCGGGTCGCCGATCCGCTGGTGGGCCGGAACTACCACTCCGGGTCGATCCTGCTGCCGGACGGGCGGGTGATGTTCTTCGGGTCCGACTCGCTGTACGCGGACAAGGCGAACACCAGGCCGGGCAAGTTCGAGCAGCGGATCGAGATCTACACCCCGCCGTATCTCTACCGGGGGTCCCGGCCGACGCTCGGCGGGGGTCCGCAGACGATCGCCCGCGGCGCGTCGGGGACGTTCACGTCGGACCACGCGGCCGGTATCAGGAAGGTGCGGCTGATCCGGCCGAGTGCGTCGACGCATGTGACGGACGTCGACCAGCGGTCCGTCGCCCTGGACTTCAGGACGTCCGGGAACAGGATCACGGTGACGGTGCCGGGGAACCGGAACCTGGTGCCGTCCGGCTGGTACATGCTGTTCGTGGACGACCAGAGGGGGACGCCGTCGGTTGCGCAGTGGGTGAGGGTGCCGTAGCGCGAGAGCGGTGGGGGACTGCGCGAGTCGGGCGGCTGCGGGTACGCCGTGGTTTCTCGCGCAGTTCCCCGCGCCCCTTAAGGCCGGCTGCCCTTCGCCAGTTCAAGAGCGTAGGCCGGCCACCAGTCCCCCGCCTTCGGGCCGCCCTTGCAGGTGCCGTCCGACTCTCCGGGCCTCTTGACCCACAGGTAGGCGTCCACCAGGGGGTCCCCGGTCCGGGTCGTCGGGGTGTCGCCCAGGGCCCGGCCCGTCGGGTTGCACCAGCGTTGGGCCGGGTCGCCGGTCGTGGCGGGGCCGTTGCCGTTCCTGCTCGTGTCGATGACGAAGTGTTTGCCGCCGACCTCGGCCGAGAGCTGTTTGCCGTAGGCGAGGGAGTCCCGGGTGGAGTAGAAGTTGGCGACGTTCACGGCGAAGCCGTCGGCCCGGTCGATGCCGGCCTGCCGCAGGGCCTGCTGCATCTGATCGGGGTGGGCCCAGCCGGCGTTGCCCGCGTCCAGGTAGACCCTGGTGTTCCTCAGGGACGTGAGCGTGGCGACCGCGCCCCTGAGGAGGTCGTAGCGCTCCTCCCGGAACCGAGCGGGGGTGCAGCCGTCCACCAGGTGGAGGACGGCGTCCGGTTCCAGGACCACCAGGGCGGGGCGGTCCTCGATGCCGCGGGCCACGGCGGCGATCCAGGCGCGGTAGCTGTCGCCGTCGGCGGCGCCGCCCTGCGAGTACTGGCCGCAGTCGCGGTGCGGGATGTCGTAGAGGACGAGCACGGCGGTGCGGTGCGCGTGGGCGGCGGCCTCGGTGAAGCCGCGCGCCTCCTGCTCGGGGTTCTCCGGGCCGATCCACTCCCCCACCGGCTGCTCGGCGATCTTCCGGATCTGGGCGGCCTCGGCGGTGCGGCCGGCCCTGGCGTAGGCGGCGAGCTGACGGGCCGCGCTGCCGTCGGGGTTGACCCAGAACGGGTCGGCGGCCCGGGGCTGCTGGCGGATCGGGGCGCCCGGGTCCCCCTTTCCGGAGCCGTCCTCGTCCCCGCCGCCGGAGGTGCAGCCGGCGAGCAGCAGCGCCGCCCCCAGCAGCACCGCCGCCGCCCGTGCCCCTGCCGTGGACCGGGCCCCCCTGCTGTCGTCCATGCGTTTCCCCCCTGGGCGCGCTGGCGCACTGGTCTGGCGCCAATCGTGGCATATCCGATCTATCCCCCACGAGGGCGCACGGGCGGGCGTCAGCGCCTGCCCGTGAGGTAGGCGGAGACGACCAGGTTCGCCGTGTAGGCGTGGCTGGTGCGGTCGTAGCTGCCGCCGCAGGTGATCAGGCGGAGTTCGGCGCGGCCGGGCTTGCGGGGGCCGTAGGCGGTGTGGGCGTCGAAGCCGGTGCGGGGCAGGACACGGACGTCGTCGACGGTGAACTCGGCGACCCTGCCGTCCGCGCGGACCACCCGGACCGCGTCGCCGGGGGTGACGGTGCTGAGCCGGTAGAAGACGGCGGGGCGGGTGCGGGTGTCGACATGGCCGACGAGCAGCGCGGGGCCCGGGGCGCCGGGTCCGGGGCCGGCGCCGTACCAGCCGACGACGCCGGCCTGGTCGTAGGGCGGCGGGTCGATGGCGCCCCGGGCGTCCAGGCCGCGGGGCACCACGGGCGCCTGGACGCCGAGCCGGGGGATGTCGAGGCGCTGGGGCGGCGCGTCGGGCAGCGGTGCGGCGGCGGGTGGCAGCCGGGCGGGGTCGGCGGGGTGTCCGAGGGTGAGCACATCGCCGGTGGCGGGGCCGTCCGGCGGCCGGCGCTGGGGTACGCCGGTCACCTCGCGGCCCCAGAGCCAGAGCCCGAGCAGCAGGACGGCCCAGGTGAGGACGGTGAGGAGCCGGCCGGTGCCGGTGGGGCGGGAGGCGCGGTCCTCGGTCATGGGGCGGTCGGCACGGTCAGTGGCTGCGACGGCCGCGGCGGGCGCGCAGGCCCACGGCGAGTGCGGCACCGCCGGCGAGCGCGAGGCCGGTCACGGCCTGCCCGGTGTCGGGGCCGGAGGCGCTGGTGGCCACGGTCGCGAAGTGCGCGGTGCCCCCGCCGCCCGCCGCGACCGGGGCGACCGGGGAGGCGGGCGGCCGGGACGCCCCGGACCGGGCGGCGGCCTGGTCCAGGACGCGGATGTGCCCGGTGAGGACGCGGTCGGCGCAGGCCACCTTCACGTCGTAGGAGCCCGGCTGCGCGGTGGAGCTCACCCGGGTGTCCCCGGTCAGCGCGGACGGGCCGCCGGTCAGCCGGGCGTCGCTGACGAAGGCGGGAGAGGCCGCGGAGGCCTGCCGCCCGGTGCAGCCGCTGACGCGCAGGGTCACCTCTGCGCCCGGTGCCGGGTCGGCGGGCGTCACCGTGACCGGGTCGCCGTCCGCCGCGTGGGCCGGGGGGCCGAACGCGGCCGCCCCCACCAGGAGACCGGTACAGAGAGTGAGGCGAATTGAGCCCATCGTGAACCTCCAGACACCAGGAGGTTCCCCCCGGCGGGGCGCCCCCGCATCCTCGGGGCGCCCCGGTTGCTCCGACCGGGTGAAGCCGAAAGGGGGTCGGCCTCAGACCAGGTCGACCAGGTCCGCGATGGAGTCGACGACCTGGGAGGGCCGGAAGGGGTAGCGGTCGACGTCGGCCGGCTGGGTGACGCCGGTCAGCACCAGGAAGGTGCGCATCCCGGCCTCCAGGCCCGCGAGGACGTCGGTGTCCATGCGGTCACCGATCATCGCGGAGGCCTCCGAGTGGGCGCCGATGGCGTTGAGCCCGGCCCGCATCATCAGCGGGTTGGGCTTGCCGACGAAGTACGGCTTCTTGCCGGTCGCGGCGGTGATCAGCGCGGCGACCGAGCCGGTGGCGGGCAGGTCGCCCTCGGTGGACGGGCCCACGTTGTCCGGGTTGGTGGCGATGAACCGGGCGCCGGCATTGATGAGCCGCACCGCCTTGGTGAGGGCCTCGAAGGAGTAGGTGCGGGTCTCGCCGAGGATCACGAAGTCGGGGTCGTGGTCGGTGAGGATGTAGCCGATGTCGTGCAGCGCGGTGGTGAGGCCGGCCTCGCCGATGACATAGGCGCTGCCGCCGGGCCGCTGGTCGTTCAGGAACTGGGCGGTGGCCAGCGCCGAGGTCCAGATGTTGTCCACCGGCACGTCCAGACCCATGCGCCGCAGCCGGGCGTGCAGGTCGCGGGCGGTGTAGATGGAGTTGTTGGTGAGCACCAGGAAGGGCCGCCCGGACTCACGCAGCTTCTTCAGGAAGGCGTCGGCGCCGGGAATCGGCACGCCCTCGTGGATGAGGACGCCGTCCATGTCGGTGAGCCACGACTCGATGGGCTTGCGGTCTGCCATGCTGTGCGTCTCCTGGCGTACGACGGTCGAGAAAGGCGGGGGCGCCGGAACCACGGCGTACCGACGCCACCAGCCTAATCAGAGCGGCCTGATCTTGACCCCTGCCGGGCGAAGATCGTCCCGGTGCCCGGCTCAGCGGGCTCCGGCGAGCAGCGCGGGCAGGCCGGCCACGGAGTCGAGGACGTGAGTGGCGCCGGCGGCCCGGAACTCCGCGTCCCCGTGGGCGCCGGTACGCACCCCGGCGACCAGGCCCGCGCCCGCCCGTACGCCGCTGAGCACGTCGTAGGAGGTGTCGCCGACCACGGCGACCTGCCGCACGTCCTCGGCGGCCCTGGTGCGCAGGAACGCCTCCAGGACCATGTCCGGGTACGGCCGCCCGCGCCCGCCGGCGTCGGCCGGGCACAGAGTGAGCGGGACGAGGTCCCGCCAGCCCAGGGCGTCGAGGAGGGCGTCCTGGGTGACCCGGGCGAAACCGGTGGTCAGCACGACGGTACGGCCGTCGGCGGCCAGCTCCTCGATGGTCTCGCGGGCCCCCGGCACCGGGGCGATCAGACCGGCGTCGACCAGGTCGCCGTACGCCTTCTCGAAGGCGGTGTTGGCGCGCCGGGCGCGGTCCTCGTCGCCGAACAGGTGCCGGAAGACGGAGATCTTGGACTCGCCCATGGTGGCGCGGACGTAGGAGAGGTGCTCGGTGTGCTCGGCCGAGCCGGGCTCGACGCCGAGTTCGGCGGCGGCCGCGGCGAAGGCCCGCTCGACCAGGCCGCCGTCGGCGACGGTCGTGCCGGCCATGTCGAGGACGACGAGTCGGATGTCGGTCATGGGGTCGCTCACCAGCCCAGTTCGTTCGCGGTGGTCTCGGCTATCGCGGGGGCGCAGGTCATGCCGCGCCCGCCGGGCCCGGTGACCAGCCACACCCCGTCGCCCACCTGCTGCCGGTGCACGATCCGGCCGGGTTCGGTGCACTGCGCATAGACGCCGGCCCAGCGGCGGCGGATGCGGGGCAGCGGGCGGCCGAGGAGGGATTCCACGACGCCGGTGAGGTGCTCGTAGGGCTCCTCGACGGTGTCGAAGGCGAAGGGGTGCTCGTACTCGTGGGTGTCGCCGATGGTCAGTCCGCCGTCGGCGCGCTGCACCATCAGCAGCTGCATCCGGTGGGCCGCGGCGGTCTTGGGCTGCGGCTGCCCGGCGTTGAGCCGGTCCAGCGCCGGGGAGGCGTAGGCGAGGTAGTAGCGGAAGCTGTCGGCGTCGGCGACGGAGGTCGGCAGCGGCTCGCCCAGCGGGTCGGTCTGCATCATCTGGAGGCGCACCCGGCGCACGGGGAGGTCCGGTCCGGCGAGTTCGCGGACGAGTCCGCCGAGCCAGGCGCCGGTGCACAGCACGACCGCGTCGGCGTGGTGCACGTCCCCGTGGTCGTCCCGGACGGTCCCGGCGCCGACGACCTCGCGCACCTCCCGGCCGGGCAGGAAGGTGTAGTCGGGGGACTTCAGCAGTTCGGCGCGGAGGGCCAGTTGGGCGGTGCGCGGCTCGACGGCCGCGTCCCGCTCGCAGTACAGGGCGGCGGTGAAGTCGCCGCGCAGCGCCGGGTTGAGGGCGCGGGCCTCGCTCGGCAGCAGGAGCTTGTAGCCGCGGGCGGCGGCGTCCGCGCGGGCGACGGCGGCCTCGGCGACGGCCAGCTCCAGGGGGCCGCGGACGGGGGTCAGGGAGCCGTTCGCCCGGAAGCCCAGGGCCGGTACGCGGGCGCCGATCCCCTCCCACAGCTCCCGCGCCCGCAGCGCGGTCTCCAGCTCCTCTCCGCCGGCGCGGCCGCTGACCCAGATCTGCCCGAAGTTGCGCAGCGAGGCGCCGCGCGCCTCGGTCTCGCGCTCGATCTGTACGACCTGGTGGCCGCGCCGTATCGCGTGCCAGGCGTGCATGGTGCCCACCACGCCTGCTCCGACGACTGTCACTCTCACGGCGGCAACGCTCCTCGCTCGGGGAACCGGGGACATCCGGCTGTCCACGAGCGTGGACCACCTCTCCTATTTGGGCTAGACCCGTTATCCTTTTGTGACATTACGGCAGCGGTCGATATCCGGATTTCTCAGCCCTTGAGGTGCGCGCTGAAGGAGAAACGGTCGCCCCGGTACAGCGACCGCACGCGCTCCAGGGGCTTGCCCTCGGTGTCCCGGGAGACGCGGTGGATCAGCAGCATCGGAAGGGCGGGCGGGGTGCCGATGAGCAGCGCCTCGCGGGGGGTGGCCAGCACGGTCTCGATCCGCTCGTCGGCGTCCCCGAAGGCGATGCCCTCGGCGGCGAGATAGCCGTAGAAGGAGGAGTCGGGGTCGAAGTCCGCGTCCAGCCGGGGCACCCGCCCGACCGCGACATAGGTGCTCTCCAGGCCGACCCGCTCGTCGTCGGCGAGCAGCACCCGCTCCAGGTGCCAGACCGGCTCGCCCCGCGTCAGCCCGGTCTCGGCGGCGAGGGCGGCCGGGCACGGGAAGCGGTCGAGGGAGACGAGCGTACGGCCGGGGGTGCGGCCCTGCCGGCGCACCCCTTCGGTGTAGCTGGCGAGGGACAGCGGCTGGGCCAGCTTGGGTCCGGCGACGACCGTGCCCCGGCCGCGCCGGCGCAGCCGCCCCTCCAGCACCAGCTCCCGTACCGCCTGCCGCACGGTCTCCCGGGCCACGTCGTACCGCTCCGCGAGGTCCCGCTCGGTCGGGATGGCGCCGCCCTCCCCCAGCTCCTCCAGCAGCGTCTCGATGCGTGCCTTGACCGCGTAGTACTTGGGGATGCGCCCGTGCTCGGGGATGCCGGAGCGGACGGGGGCGCCGGGGGCCTGGTCGTTCGGGTAGTCCACGCAGGGATCGTCGCAGACCGGCGGGGCGGCTTCGGATCAGGGGCGTCTGCGGGCGAACAGGAAGGCGGCGGCGCCGAGGGCGAGGAGGGCGGCGGTGGCGGCGAGCAGGACGGCGGCGCGGCCGGGCCCGGTCCCGGCCAGCTCGCGGCCCCGCTGCCCGGCGTCCTCCACGTCCCCGGCGGCTTCCTCCTTGTCACCGGCGGCCTCCTCCGCATCGTCCGCGACCTCCTCCGCGTCCTCGGCGGCGGGCGGGGAGGAGGCCGGGGGCGCGGTGCCGGAGGTCGCTCCGGGGGAGGGGGACGGTTCCCCGGTGACGGGCGGCCGGGGACCCGGCGTGTCCGTGGGCTCCGGCGTCTCCTCGTCGCCGTCGATGCGGAAGTGGTAGGCGTTGGACTCGCCGACCCAGTCCCCGTCCCGGCCCAGGTGCTGGACGACGGCGGCGTTGGCGGTGACCCCGTCCGCCGCGGCGTCGGAGGCGAGCGCGAGTCTGACCCTGACGCTGACGGTCCTGCCGGGCGGCACGGTGAAGCCGTCGAACCCGGCGCCGTCGAGCACCCCGACCAGCTCCTGCTCGTCGGTGCCGTGCAGGGGGACCAGGTGGGTCCGCCTGCCGTCGTCGAAGTCCAGCTCGGCCTGGTCAGGGCGGAGGGTGCGGTGGTCGTCCACGAGGACGACGACCGGGTGGATCCGGGTGCAGGTGCGGTGGGTGGTGTTGGTGAGATCGATGTACCAGGTGCCGTATGCGCCGCCGGGGTCGTACGTGGCCGGGCCGCCGCGGATCCGGGTGGCGAGCGGGAAGTTCCGGGCGTCGGCGGCGGCACAGGGGGCGGTGTCGTCGGCGGCGCGGGAGGGCGTGGCGAGGGCCAGGGGGGCGACGGTGGTCGCGGCTGCGGCGAGGCAGAGGGACAGGGACGTACACAGTCGCATGAACACATGACCATGCCGGGCGAGGTGGGAGGGCGAGGGGCGCCACTCCGGGGCCACGCGCCAGGTCCGCCCGATCAGAGGACCGGCACATAGGGATCCGCTCCTGCCACGGGGGCCGGACCATACGGATCCGCTCCGTCAGGAGGACATCCGCTCCCCCGGCCGCCCGTACCGAAGCCCCCTTACGCCTCCCCCCACCCGAACAGCGGCGCCAACAGCAGCTGGGCCGCGCCCTCCGCGACCCCTCGTTCGCCTCGCGGAGCGACCCGTACCGGGCCCGCGCTGACCCCCTCCCGGCGGGCTCGCGCGTCCAGCACCTCCCCGACCCCGCGGACGTACACCTCGGGCGCCGCCGTGACCGTGCGGCCGCCGAGCAGGACCAGGTCGATGTCCAGCAGCCCCACCAGGTTCGCGGCCGCCACGCCCAGCACCCGGGCCGCCTCCGCCGGGTCCCCGCGCCGTACCGCCGCCAGGCACAGCGCCTCCACGCAGCCACGGTTCCCGCACTCGCACGGCGGCCCGTCCAGCTGGATCACCTGGTGGCCGAACTCCCCGGCGCCGGTCCGCGCCCCCCGGTGCAGCTGTCCGCCGATCACCAGACCGGCGCCCAGCCCGGTGCCCAGATGGAGATAGGCGAAGGAGCCGCCCAGGCCGCCGACCGCCACGCCCAGCGCCGCCGCGTTCGTGTCCTTGTCCACCACCACCGGCACCCCCAGCCGCTCCGCCAGCGCGTCCCGCAGCGGAAAGCCGGCCCACTCCGGGAAGCCGGTGACCCGGTGCAGCACCCCCCGGGTGTGGTCCAGCGGTCCGGGCAGCGCGACCCCCACCCCCAGCAACGACCGCGCCCCGGCCGGTCCCGCCGCGCCGGGCCCCAGCTCCTCCTCGACCACCCGGCGCACCGCCCGGGCGACCTCGCCGAGCACGACCTCCGCCCCGGCGCCCAGGTCCAGCGCGTCGCGGTGTTCGCCGACCACGGCGCCGTCCAGGTCGGCCAGCACCACCCGCAGCTCGTCCCGGTCCAGGTGCACCCCGACCGCGTGCCCGGCCTCCGGCACCAGTCGCAGCACGGTCCGCGGCTTGCCCCCGGTCGAGGCCCGCCGCCCGGCGTCCGTCGCCAGCCCGTCCTCCCGCAGCCGAGCGGTGATCTTGCTGACGGCCTGCGGGGTCAGCCCGGTGCGCTCGGCCAGTTCCAGCCGGCTGATGCCGTCCGCCCCGGCCGCGCGCAGCAGCCCCAGCACCAGGGCGGCGTTGTGCGAGCGCACCGCCCCGAGATTCGCCCCCGTCGGCCCACCGCGTCCCGTGCTCCTGTTCACCCCGGCATTGTCCCCTCCGCTTGCACTTTGGAAACAGCGTTGCGAAAGTGGGGCGCATGACAGGACACACGACAGGACAGCTCCGCGTCGGCCTGATCGGCTACGGCCTCGCCGGCTCCGTCTTCCACGCCCCGCTGATCGCCGCCACCGCGGGCCTCACCCTGGACACCGTGGTCACCTCCAGCCCCGAGCGGCAACAGCAGGCGCGGGCCGAGTTCCCGGACGTGACGCTCGCCGCCGGCGCCGACGAGCTGTTCGACCGCGCCGCCGAGCTGGACCTGGTCGTCATCGCCTCCCCGAACAGGACGCACGTCCCGCTCGCCACCGCCGCGCTCAAGGCCGGGCTGCCGGTGGTCGTGGACAAGCCCGTCGCCGGTACGGCGGCCGAGGCGCGCGCGCTCGCCGCCCTCGCCGAGGAGCGCGGCCTGCTCCTGTCCGTCTTCCAGAACCGCCGCTGGGACGGCGACTTCCTGACCATCCGCAAGCTGGTCTCCCAGGGCGACCTGGGCGACGTCCAGCGCTTCGAGTCCCGCTTCGAGCGCTGGCGTCCGCAGCCCAAGGGCGGCTGGCGCGAGTCCGGCGACCCGGCCGAGATCGGCGGCCTGCTCTACGACCTCGGCAGCCATGTCGTCGACCAGGCACTGGTCCTCTTCGGCCCGGCCGCCGAGGTGTACGCCGAGACGGACGTCCGCCGCCCCGGCGCCGAGACCGACGACGACACCTTCATCGCGCTCACCCACGCGTCCGGCGTCCGCTCCCACCTCTACGTCTCCGCCACGGCCGCCCAGCTCGGCCCCCGCTTCCGGGTCCTCGGCTCGCGCGCGGGCTTCGTGAAGTACGGCCTCGACCCGCAGGAGGGCGCGCTGCGCGAGGGCCTGCGCCCCGGCCCCCGGTGGGGCGCCGAGCCCGAGTCCCTGTGGGGCCGGATCGGCGCCGGCGAGTCCCCGCTGACCGGCGGCGGCACCGCCGTACCGACCGAGGCGGGCGACTACCCGGCCTACTACGCGGCCGTCGCCGACGCCCTGACCGGCGCCGGCCCCAACCCGGTGACCGCGCTGGAGGCGGCCGCCACCCTGGACGTACTGGAAGCGGCCCGCAGGTCCGCCGAAGAGAAGGCGACGGTGACCCTCTGATGCACCACCCGCAGATCACCCCGCGCGCCACACCCGAACTGACGCCCAGCGTGGCGGAGTTGGAGGCGCAGGAACGGCGTCTGGTCTTCCGCCGGTTCACCGAGGACGACGCGTGGGCGCTCGGTTCGCTCCTGGTCGAGCTGGCCCGCGAGCGGCAGGCCCCGGTCGCCGTCGACATCCACCGCGCCGGGCAGCAGCTGTTCCACGCGGCCCTGCCGGGTGCCACCGCGGACAACGACGCCTGGATCGCCCGCAAGCGCCGGGTGGTGGAGCGCTACGGCGTCTCCTCCTACCTGGTCGGCGCCCGCTTCCGGGCCAAGGGCACCACCTTCGAGGACTCCTCCCGGCTCGACCCCGGCCGCTACGCGGCCCACGGCGGCTCGTTCCCGATCCGCGTCGAACACGTCGGCGTCATCGGCGCGGTGACGGTCTCCGGTCTCCCCCAACTCCAGGACCACCGCTTCGTGGTGGAGGCGCTGGAGCAGTTCCTGGCGGACTGACGGCCGGGGAATGATCCCGGTGGCCCTCCGGTTGGCATGAGCTGTCACGGCCACCGCAGACAGTACGGGCGGCATCGCGCCGCCGCCGACCGGAGGGACCCGACCGATGAGCGACACCCCAGGCCAGCTGAAGGACACGGTAGGCCCGTACGGCATCTGGAGCGCCGGTCTGCGCTCGGAGGACCCGGAGCTGCGCGGCGCACTCGCCGACAGCGCCGCCGAACTGGAACAGCTCGGCTTCGGCGCCGTCTGGCTCGGCAGCAGCCCCGCCGCCCGGCACGCCGTACCGCTGCTGGAGGCGACCTCGACCCTCGTGGTCGGCACCAGCATCCAGAGCATCTGGCAGTACGACGCCGCCGCCGGCGCGGAGTCCTTCGCGGAGCTGGAGGCCGCGCACCCCGGCCGGTTCGTGCTCGGCCTCGGCGTGAGCCATGCCAAGCTCGCCGACCAGTACCGCCGCCCGTACTCGGCGATGACCGGCTACCTCGACGCCCTGGACGCGGCCGGGGTGCCCGCCGGGCGCCGGGTGCTGGCCGCCCTCGGCCCGAAGATCCTGGAGCTGTCCCGGGACCGGGCGGCGGGCGCGGTGCCGTACCTGGTCACCGCCGAACACACCGCCCGGGCGCGGGAGATCCTCGGCGCGGACGCGCTGCTCGCGCCCGAACTGAAGGTGGTCCTGGAGGCCGACCCCGAGCGGGCCCGCACCCTCGCCCGCAGCGCCCTCGCGATCTATCTCTCGCTGCCCAACTACACCAACAACTTCCTGCGGCTCGGCTTCACCGAGGAGGACCTGGCCGACGGCGGCAGCGACCGGCTGGTCGACGCGGTCTTCGCCTGGGGCGACGACAGCCGGGTACGGGAGCGCATCGACGCCTTCCGGCAGGCGGGCGCGGACCACATCGCCCTCCAGGTGGTGACGGAGGACGGCCCGTTGGCCCTGCCGCGGGCGGAGTGGCGCAGGCTCGCCGACCTCCTGAAGTGACGAGCGGGGGCGGGGTCCGGCTCAGGCGTCCTTCAGTTCCTGCCGCTGCCGGCCCAGCCCCTCGATCTCCAGCTCGACCACGTCGCCTGCGCGCAGGAACGGCTTGGGCTCGGGCTGCCCCATGGCCACCCCGGCCGGCGTGCCGGTGTTGATGACGTCACCGGGGTAGAGGGTCATGAACCGGCTGACGTACCGCACGACCTCGCCCACCGGGAAGATCTGCTCGGCCGTCGTGCCGTCCTGCTTCAGCTCGCCGTTGACCCACAGCCTCAGCGGCAGCCGCTGCGGGTCGGGCACCTCGTCGGCCGTGACCAGCCAGGGGCCCAGCGGGTTGAAGGTCTCGCAGTTCTTGCCCTTGTCCCAGGTCCCGCCCCGCTCGATCTGGTACTCGCGCTCGGAGACGTCGTGGGCGACCGCGTACCCGGCGACATGCGCGAGCGCCTCCTCGGCCGACTCCAGATAGCGGGCCGTACGCCCGATGACGACGGCCAGCTCCACCTCCCAGTCGGTCTTGGCGGAGCCGCGGGGCACGAGCACGGTGTCGTTCGGGCCGACGACCGTGTCCGGCGCCTTCATGAAGACGACCGGCTCGGCGGGCGCCTCGGCGCCGGTCTCCCGGGCGTGGTCGTGGTAGTTGAGCCCGATGCACACGATCTTCCCGATCCGGCCGAGCGGCGGTCCGATGCGCAGCCCGGCCGGGTCCAGCCCGGGCAGCTCGCCGGAGTCGGCCGCCGCGCGGATCCGGTCGAGCGCGGCGGCGTCGGCGAGGAGCGTGCCGTCGATGTCGTCCACGAGCGCCGAGAGGTCCCGCAGGGTTCCCCCGGCGTCGAGCAGCGCGGGGCGCTCGGCCCCTGCCGTACCGACGCGCAGCAGCTTCATGGTCACAATCTCCCTCGATCGCGGGCGCCCGTCCGACGGGTGCAGCCATCGGAAGGACTGGCTGATCCTCCAATTCGGCTGTCCAGTCCGCAAGACCCTGTTCACGTACTGGACCGTAACCGTGGCTCCTACCGGTACAGCGCGGCCCGTTCCAGGGCGCTCCAGGTGGTGGAGGTGACGACGTACAGCGCGGCCGCGAGCGGTACGACGGCCACGGTGACGAGCGTGAAGAAGGACATGAAGGGCGCGGCCTTGGTGAGCGCGCCGAGCCCGGGGACCTGTTCGCCGGTCCCGGTGGCCGCCGGGACCGGGTTCTGGGCCATGGTCCGCTTGGTGCGCCGGTAGGTGAAGGCGGCGACGGCCGCGACGAGCACGAACAGCGCGAGGTAGACGAGCCCGGCCGGGCCGAGGAGGCCGCCGTCGGCGAGCGCGTCGGCCCACCGCCCGCCGAGCGGGGCCGCGAACAGCCGGTGGGCCAGCAGCGCGTTGCCGGCGCCGCCTATCTCGGCGCTGGAGAAGAGGTGGTAGAGGAGGAAGAAGGCGGGGAGCTGGAGCAGGCTGGGCAGACAGCCGGACAGCGGCGAGACCTTTTCCTCGGTGTGCAGCTCCAGCACCGCCCGCTGGAGCCGCTGCGGGTCCCCGGCGTGCTTCTCGCGCAGTTCGGCGATGCGCGGCTGGAGTGCGGCGCGGGCGCGCTGGCCACGGGCGGCGGCCCGGGACAGCGGGTGGACGAGGAGTCGTACCAGGGCGGTGAACACCACGATCGCCACGGCGGCCGCGGAGCCGTGGAACAGCGGCCGGAGCAGGTCGGCGAGGTGCTCGACCAGCTGGGCGAAGAGGGAGAAGAGGTCGGAGAAGACGGACATGGGTGAGCCCTCCGGGGGGTCTCGTCGTGCCGGAGGCATCCGGAGAGGTGCGGATGCGTGGGAAGAGCGCGGAATGCGCTCGGCGGCAGGACGACCCGCGCGGGGTCACGTGAGGGAAAGAGAGAAGACGTGCCCTACGCGGCGGTCGCCGGCAGGACGCGTCCGGGCGCCCGGGGCCGTCGCCGGCCGGGTGCGTCGGGGTCGCGTTGCGGCAGGAAGGCGGTACGCCGGGCCCGGTCGCGGATGGCCGTACGCACCCGGTGGGGCGGTACGGCGGGCACGCACCGCGCGGCGATCAGCGCGCACGCGGTGAACGCGGAACCGGCCGCGGCGGTCGCGGCGAGCGCCACGGTGGTGAAGAGGGAGCCGGTGTCGAGCAGCACGACCGGCAGCAGCAGAAGCAGCAGGGAAAGGAGCAGCGGGGCGAGCGCACGCGACCGCGCGAGACTGCGGATCATCTGGCTCCCTCCCCCGGTCGCGACCTCAACGGCCGCTGTCCTGCCCTCTTTTATACCTGACCGGCTGTCATGCCCGACGGGCGGAGGCGGACAATGGGAGGGTGAAGACTTCCTCACTCGTCCTCGCCTACGACGGGGACTGCGGCTTCTGCCAGGCGTCCGTCGACCGGATCCGGGCCCTCGCCCGGCCGGCGATCGACGCGGTGCCCTGGCAGTTCCTGCCCGAGGAGACGACCGCGCCCCATCTGCGACGCCTGGAGACGGAGGTGCTGCTGCTGGACGGCGGCACGGTCGTCGCGGGCGGTGCCGACGCGCTCGCCCGGTTCGCGGCCTCCTCCCCGGCGCGTGCGCCCCGCGCTGTGGCGGCCCTCGTCGGGGCACCGGGGGTGCGCGCCCTGTCCCGGGCGGTGTACCGCCAGGTGGCCCGGCACCGTCACCGGCTGCCCGGCTCCACCCCGGCCTGCGCCGTCCCCCCGCGGCACGCCTGACCCGCCCCTGTCCGAGAGACACCGGCCACGAACAGAAGCCGGTGGCCAGGGGACCATCCACCCGAGAGGACCGGCCCTGCCTCCCATACCCACCTGCGTCCTGAGCGACTCGGCTCCCGCCCGGCTGAGCGACGGCCACGCGACGGACCGGTTCGTCGAGATCGGCTCCTTCACCAAGGTGCTCACCGGCACCGCCCTCGTCCGCATGGCCGCCGCGGGCCTGCTCGGCCTGGACGACCCCGTCGAGCGCTGGCTCCCGGCCGCTCCCGGCACCGGCATCACCCTGCGGCAGCTCGCCGACCACACCTCGGGGCTGCCCCGGCTGCCGCCGGGCACCAGGGGCCGCGACCCGTACGCCGCCTTCGACCGGGCCGCCCTGCACCGGCTGCTCGGCCGGCTGGACCGGGTCGCGGTGCGGCCGCCGGGGCAGCAGGAGGAGTACTCCAACCTGGGGTACGCCGTCCTGGGCGCGGCGCTGGCGGGCGCGGCCGGCACCTCGTACGAGGAACTGGTCGGCGAGCATGTGCTGCGCCCGCTCGACGTCCACGAGGTGAGCGCGCGGCCCGACCCGGCGCGGCGGCTGCTCGCGCCCGGCTTCCTGGGCCGCCCCCGACGGCCGTGGACCATGGACGGGGCGATCCTTCCGGCGGGCGGCCTGTGGGCCACTCCGCGGGCGGTCGCCGACCTGCTGGTCCGGCTGGTCATCGAGCGCCGGCTGGGCGAGCCCGCCCCGACCTGGGCCACGGCGGGCCCGATCCGCTGGCACAACGGGGCGACCCGGCACGCCTCGCTCTTCGCCGGAGCCGTGCAGGACGGCCGCTGGGCGGTGGTCCACCGGCTGAACGGCGACCCGGAGGGGACGGACCGGGCGGGCGTCGACGTGCTGCGGGGCGAGTGAGTCGGACCGGTCGTCCATGAGCGGTAGGACGGCTCCGGGCGGGACAGCCGCCGCCTCGGCTCAGCGCGGGCGCACGGACACCAGCTTGCCCCACACCACCATCCGGTACCGCGAGGTGAACTCGGGGGTGCAGGTGGTCAGGGTGATGTAGGAGCCGGGCTCGTCGTACCCGTAGCCGGGCCGGACCAGGGAGCGCGGGACGGGCCGGACCACCCCCGAGTCCCGGGCCGAGGTCCGCGGCAGGATGCGGTCGACGTCGTAGGTGTACGTCGCCGTGGCCGTCTCCACCTCGACGGCGTCCCCGCGCCGCAGCCGGGGCAGGTACCGGAACGGCTCGCCGTGCGTGTTCCGGTGCCCGGCGAGCGCGAAGTTCCCCGCCTGGCCGGGCTGTTGGGTGCCCCGGTAGTGGCCGACGTACCCCTTGTCGAGGACGTCCGCCTTGCTCACCCCCTCGGCGACGGGCACCCGGAGCCCGAGCCGGGGGATGGTCAGCACGGCGTACGCCTGGGACGGCCGGGGCGGGGCGGCGGCCGGCCGGTAGGAGCGGTGCGGGGCGGGGGCGGGGGCACCGGCCGTGGGCGTGGACGTCGTACCCGATCCGTCCCCCGGTCCGCCACCCGATCCGCCGACGGAACTCCCGCCGGAGCCCCCGCCGGAGGCGTCCCGCCCCCACTGCCGCTCCAGGGCCTGCACGGTCCGCTCGGCGCCGCGCCGGGCCTCCCGGTTGGTCCACCACACCTGGTGCACGACCAGCAGCAGAAGCACCACCCCGACGGTGACGAGCGCCTCGCCGCCGCCCCACAGCACCCGCCGGCACAGAGCCCGCCGACGCCGGTCGCCGTGCCGTACGACCCGTACCCGCGCCATGCCGCCTCCCCCTCCGAACGGCCGGAAGTCGCCCGCACGATAGGCGGGGACGCTTCAACCGGCCAGAGCCGCACCGGGACCAGGGCTTTCTCCAGCCGTTTTCACAAGCACCGGAGAAAGGGGCGTCACACCTCTCGACATCCCCACCCGCCACCCCCGATGCTTCGTGCTGCCGGAGCCGCACGGAGAGGCAGACGACCCATGATCCGACGCAGAACGCTGCTGGCCGCCGCGGGCGGTGGCCTCCTCGGCAGCGCCCTGGCCACGGGCACCGCCCGCGCGGACGCGACGATTTCCGTCAACCCGTCCGCGACCTACGGCACCTGGGAGGGCTGGGGCACGTCCCTGGCCTGGTGGGCGAACGTCTTCGGCAACCGCGACGACTTCGCCGACATCTTCTTCACCACCAAGTCCACGACGTACAACGGCACTTCACTCCCCGGCCTCGGCCTGAACATCGCCCGCTACAACCTGGGCGCGTGCAGCTGGAACAGCGTGAACGGCGCGACGATGACGGCCTCGCCCAACATCCCCGCCTTCAAGCAGATCGAGGGCTACTGGCAGGACTGGACGAACGAGGACCCGGCCTCCTCGGCCTGGAAGTGGACGGCGGACGCGAGCCAGCGGGCGATGCTGGTGAAGGCGACCCAGCGCGGCGCGATCTCCGAGCTGTTCGCCAACTCCCCGATGTGGTGGATGTGCTCCAACCACAACCCCTCCGGCGCCGCCGACGGCGGCAACAACCTCCAGTCCTGGAACTACCGCCAGCACGCCTCCCACCTGGCCGCGGTCGCCCTGCACGCGAAGCAGAACTGGGGCGTGGACTTCGCCACGGTGGAGGCCTTCAACGAGCCCTCGTCCTCCTGGTGGACGTCGACCGGCACCCAGGAGGGCTGCCACATCGACTCCACCGTGCAGGCGGCCGTACTGCCGTATCTGCGCAGCGAGCTGGACAAGCGCGGTCTGACGGGGACCAGGATCTCCGCCTCCGACGAGACCAACTACGACCTGGCCCGCACCACCTGGGGCTCCTTCTCCGCCACCACGAAGGGCTATGTCGACCGGGTCAACGTGCACGGCTACCAGGGCTCCGGCGGCCGCCGCGACCTGCTCTACACGGACGTCGTCACGACGGCCGGCAAGGCCCTGTGGAACTCGGAGACCGGCGACGGCGACGCCACCGGCCTGACCACGGCGAGCAACCTCCTCTACGACTTCCGCTGGCTGCACCCCACCGCCTGGGTCTACTGGCAGGTGATGGACCCGAGCGCCGGCTGGGCCACGATCGCGTACGACGCCTCGACCCTCCAGCCGGGCGCGGTCCAGACGAAGTACTACGTACTGGCCCAGTTCACCCGCCATATCCGCCCCGGGATGACGATCCTCGACACCGGGGTGAGCTATGCCGTGGCCGCCCTGGACCGGGCGGCGAAGCGCCTGGTGATCGTGGCGGCGAACACGTCGGCCTCGGCCCAGACCCTGACCTTCGACCTCTCCCGCTTCTCCGCGGTGACCGGCGGCTCGGGCGGGCTCGTCCCACGCTGGAACACGGTCACGACGGGCGGCGACCGCTACACGGCCCACTCGGACATCCGACTGTCCGGCAGGACAGTGTCGGTCCCCTTCGCCGCGAAGTCGGTGCAGACGCTCCAGATCGACGGGGTCACGGTCTGAGGGCGGACGGAGTCACCGGGTGAGAGTCGAGGGCAGCGGAAGGGCGTCCTGGTAGCCGTTCAGCGGGCGGGGCACCTTCGTGACGGTGCGGGCGTCGAGCGCGACCTGCGCGGACCTGGTGCCGAGCGTGCCGCCGGGGTGCCAGGTCCCGGTGACCGACACCCAGGTGTTGGCGGGCAGCGCGGGTCCGCCGTAGATCCGCACCTTCACGGACTGGGCGTCGGCGGCGCAGCAGCTGATGATGATCCGCGTCAGATCCCAGCTGTGGTCGTCGTGCGGGGTGACGATCCCGGTCATCAGCACGGTGCGCCCCTCGATCGCCCGCCCGCGGTCCTGCTGCACCCGGCCGGTGAAGTCGGACAGGGTGATGGGCAGCGGCGAGGTCGCGGGCAACGGCTCGAACGACCGCCGCTCGGCGATGGCCTTGGCCGGCTGCCGGGAGGCGGTGTAGGCGCCGAGGGCGGGCGGGGCGTAGACGAGGAGGCTGAGCGCGGGGAGGAGGAGCAGCCAGGCGACGCGGGGCAGACCGGAGTGATCGTGCCCGTGCGACGCTTCCCCTGCGCGGGGACGGTCGAGGAGCAGGCTCGCGACCCCGAGGAGGAGCAGGACGGCCCCGGAGGCGATGAGCAGGGGCCGCATGCTCTCCTTCACATACCGCAGGCAGAGGTCGGTGAGGAGGGAGATGTGCAGCAGCCCGGCCCCGCAGAGCAGCAGCAGCCCGGCCTGGAGAACCCCTCGCCACGACGGTCGCTGGATCCGGCTCACAGCACCACTCCCCCGATCAGCGCGCTGCACGCGATGGCGACGACGACGGTGGCGGCGGAGAACCGGACGGCGAAGGCCCGCCCGAAGGTGCCCGCCTGAAGGGCGATGAGCTTGAGGTCGACCATGGGCCCCACCACCATGAACACCAGCCGCGCCACCGCCGGGAACCCGGTCAGCGAGGCGGCGAGAAAGGCGTCGGCCTCGGAACACACCGCGAGCAGCACCGCGAGCCCGGCCAGGAAGAGCACCGACAGCCAGGTGGACCCGGCGAAGGTGTCGAGCACGGAGCGCGGCACGGCGACGTTGAAGGTGGCCGCGGCCATGGCCCCGAGCACCAGGTAGCCGCCCGCGTGCAGGAAGTCGTGCTGGAACCCGGCCCGGAACTCGTCCCACCGGCTGCGCCCCTCCGTGTGCCCGGCGTGCCGCACGGCCGGCCGCAGCCACTCGGCCCGCCCGAACCGCAGCCAGAGCCAGCCCATCGCGACGGCGGTGGCGAGGGAGGCGAGCAGCCGGGCCAGCACCATGCCGGGCTGCCCTGGAAAGGCGACGGCGGTGGCCGTGAGCACCACGGGATTGACGGCCGGCGCGGACAGCAGGAAGGCGAAGGCGGCCGCGGGCGTGACCCCGCGCCCGATGAGACTGCTCGCGACCGGCACGGAGGCGCACTCGCACCCCGGCAGGACGACGCCCGCGACCCCGGCCACCGGTACGGCGAGAAAGGGCCGCCGGGGAAGGAAGCGCCGGAAGACCCGCTCGGGCACGAACGCGTTGATCGCACCGGACAGCGCGGTCCCCAGCAGCAGGAAGGGCAGGGCCTGCACGGTGACGGCGAGACACACGGTCCGCCAGGCCTGCACGGCGGGGGCGTCGCCCCAGCGCCCGACGAGAAAGAGAAGGGTCCCGGGCACGACGGCGGCCGCGAGCAGCAGCAGCCCCCAATGCCGAGGCAACTGCTCGTCCCCGCCCCTCCCGGCCTCTCCTATCTCTGCTTCTGTCTCTGCTTCTATGTCTGCTTCTATGTCTGCTTCGGCCGGAGCCACCCCACCCGTCCTCTGCATGCCGACTCCGCGTGTTAGACGTCGGCTCCGAAGATAGCGGCCTGCCCCGTACGCTCCCCCACGCGCCTCACTTTTGTCACCGGCCGGCAGTACGGTGTCCCTCATGCGCCCCGACACGCCTGCCGAGAACGTCGACCACCCCGCCGAGGCGGCACGCCTGGAGCGGACCGCCGCCCTGTACCCCGAGGACGCCGAGACCCTGATCCTGCGCGCCGCGGCCCACCTGGAACTCTCCGGCGACCGCCCCGCCGCCACCGCGCTCTACGACCGCCTGCTGTCGACCCCGGACGCCCTGGACAACCCGGCACTGGTGCGAGCCCTGAAGGCCTCGAACCTCTGGGAGTACGGCCATGAGGCGGAGGCCCGGGCGATCATCGAGGGCATCCGCACCGCGGCGCCCCGGGACCCGGCGCCCTGGGTGATCGTGGCGGAGGCCCTGGAGTCGCACGACGAGCTGGACGCGGCGGAGCAGACCTTCACCGAGGCGACGACCCTCCTCCTCTCGCCCGAGGAACCCCCGCCGCCGCCGGCTCACTCCCTCCTCTACGGCCGCCACCGCGTCCGCCGTATGCGCGGCCTCCCGCACGACGACTGGGACACCCTGGCCGACAGCCTCCACACCTCCCCGGTCACCCTGGACGAACTCCACGACCCGAAACGCGTGTGGTCCCTGGGCTCCGACAACCCGGCGGAGCTGGAGGCGGAGATCTCCCGCCTGCGCGCGGAACTGGGCGCCTACCGAGCGGCCCTCTCCCGCCCCTTCCCGGTGGCGGTCCTGCACTGGCCGGCCCCCGAACTGGCCGAGCTGCTGTCGGCGTACCCGGCCCTGACCTCGGAGTACCCCTCCCACGAGGCCCACCTGTCGGCCATAGAGTCCTCCCTGCGCGAACTGGCCTCCTCGGGCACCCCCAACCTGGGCATCGTCACGGGCACGGTCCCCTCCTACGAAGCCTTCGCCGCAGCAGAAGCCACCACCCCGGAAGACCCCGCCCTCCTCCCCCAATACGCCACCACCCTCGCCTCCCGCGGCCGAGCAACGGCCTGGCCGCCGGGGAGGGGGGAGGGGTGCTGGTGCGGCACGGAGCTGTCGTACGAGCGGTGCCACGGGGTGTAGCGGCTAGCCAAGGGCAGCCCGCCCGGGCCGGCCGCGCCTCCGGCTACCCTCTCCTGTGTGTCCGAAGTTCCCGCGTGGGAAGCGCCAGAGGGATCCTGGGCTTCGTCCGCAGCACGCCGTCGCAACATGCAAGCGATCCGCAGTCGCGACACAAAGCCAGAGTGGCTGATCCGACGGCTGGTCCATGCGCAGGGATTGCGCTATCGCGTGGCTGCCCGGCCACTGCCCGATCTTCGCCGGACGGCAGACATGGTCTTCCGCCCGGCGAAGGTGGCCGTATTCATTGACGGCTGCTACTGGCACGGCTGCCCGGAGCACTATGTCCCGCCGAAAACCAACTCGGGATACTGGTCCGACAAGGTCCTGCGCAACATGGCACGTGACCGTGACACCGACCAGCGCCTCATGGAAGCCGGATGGCTCGTGCTCCGCTTCTGGGAGCACGAATCATCAGGCGCCTGCGCCGATAAGATCGCTAGGGTCGTGAGGAAGCGACGCGGCATCGACATCCGGCCTGACTGAAACCGGGATCTCCATCTGCTCTTGCTGCGGCGGTTCTGCGGCAGAGTGTTCGCCGTCCGATTCGTAATCACGAAGGATCTCGTCACGGCACTCGGGACGAAGGACCGCGGCAATAGCGCGTCCAACCGCTTCGGCAACAGGCGGCGGAAACGCGTTTCCGACCTGCCGGTACTGCGCCGTCTTCCGGCCTTGGAACTTCCATCCCTGCGGGAAGCCCTGGATGATCGCCGCCTGCTCTACAGTGAGCATGGGACCTGCCGGACGGAAGAGATCCCGTTCGGGGTCGCACTTCTCAGGGTCGTTGGCAACACCCATACCGTCGACACCCAGAGCTGCCCAGGCCCGCTTAGCCCTAGTGGGTCCAAGGTCGGCCCCGCCATGCTTTCTTGAACCTCCCACCAGGGTCGGAGCGACACCCCTGCCCAGCTCGGCCGCCTTGGTGGCCTTGTCGAGCCATTCCTGGTAGACGTCTTTTCCGGTACGCTCGCCGGGCTTCGCCCGCTCTCCGTACTTGTTCTTCGTCCAGTACTTTTGGCAGCGCGCTTCCATGCTGACGGAAAGCTCCTCGGCTACCGTCGCCTGCTTGCCCTTAATCTTGGACGGCCACACAAATTCCGTACCGGACCTTTCAAGCACATCCTGGCGGATCACCACCAGGATGGCCCGGGGGCGCAACTGGGGGACACCGTAATTGCTGGCATCGATCCTCCGCCAGACCTTCCGCATGACACGGTCCTGCTTCGCGGCTGACCAGCTGCTCTTGATTTCCGGAACCGCGTATCCGAGTTCGCGCAGTTCACGCAAAATGTCCCTGCGATAGTCGATGAAAACCTCCGGAGGCTCCAGAATTCCCCGGACATTCTCGATCATGACTGCCTCCGGCATCAGCTCGTCGATAATCCTCAGAGCATCCGGGAAGAGATCGCGCTCATCATCCTTCCCCAGCCGCTTGCCCGCCAGCGAGAAAGGCGGGCACGGCACACCACCCGCCAGCAGACTCAGATCCCCTCTTTTAATTCCGGGGTTGGGAATGCCGCCAGGCTTCAGGAACTCCCGGACATCCATGGAGCTGAGATCCTCAGCCCGGCCTCCGCCCCACCCGGGCCACCCGCCTACGTTCGCACGCAGAGTCTCCACCGCATACGGATCCCACTCCACGAGGGCAAGGTGGTCAAACCCCGCATTATGCAGCCCAACGGCTTGCCCGCCCGCACCGGCACAGATCTCCACCGAGGTCAGTGGCCGGCTGAACTGCGGACGCTCACGACCGCTGGCGCTCATAGCGTTCCTTCCAGGAGTGACTCAGAACTGACCCCAAGTGTCCCAGAGAGAACATGATCACTTGCTTGCTCCGAGCACTCGGCACACCCGAGTTTCGCACTCCTCCCAGCCCTGGCCGCCACCAGCCAGGGCTGAACTCACCGAACACTTCGCGTCCCTGTGACCTCACTCACCCGGCTTTCCGGGCAAGCAGTCCAGTTCCGGTCAAGCACCACCCACGTGCCGCAGCAGCGCCTCGATGTCACTGGGTGCGAGTCCTGCCGCTACGGAGGGTTCTTCCTCCAGGTCAGCCAGCTGCTGGACCGTGGGATCGTCAAGGATCTTGCCCATGAACTCGAGCTTCTGGTCCAGCCGCACCTCGACCACCTCATCGATCGTGCCGCGCGCCGCAAGGACGGTCACCCGCGTTTCCGTGCCCGGGGCGAGGCCGAGGCGGTGGATCCTGTCGAGGCTCTGGAGGTAACGGCCCGCCATGAAGTCCCGGTCCACATAGACCGCGTCGTGGCATACATGGTGGAGACTGATGCCCTCGCCCAGGGTCGCCGGGTTGGAGATCAGCACCATGCAGCTCGGGTCCTCGCGGAAGCGGCGCAGCTGTTCCTCCCGGTCAGGCGTACCACCGTAGACAACCGCCGGGCTGTACTTCTCCAGCATCTGCGCCAAGGTCGTCAGGCTGCGTACGAAGGTAGTCCAGACCAGGGTCTTGCGGCCCAGCGCAGCGTTCTCAGCAACGATCGCCAGCGCTTCCTTGTACTTCGGGGACAGCTCGTAGTCCGGAAGGTTCTGCATCAGCGAATACAGCGAGCTGCCGGCCGGGATCGGCAGCGGCGGCAGCTGGTAAGCCAGCGGCTCATACTTGGTGGCGCCTTCCAGCAGCAGAGCCGGACTGGTCGCCGCCATCAGCAGACGCAATGCCGTCTTGCCGAGTGCACTGAGGTCGTCGCGGGCGGTGCCGTTGGCGATCCCGCCCACGAGAGAGCTGTAGATCTCGGCGTGCAGATCCGGCATGTCGACGTAACGCATCCGCAGGGTCATCGGCGGTAGGCCGAGTTCCTGTTTGGTGGTCCGGGTGAACAACGGCCGCAGGACCGTGCTCGCGTAGGCGAGGTCTCCGCCGGCCACCGCCCGGGTCACCGTACGCTGGCCGTGGCCCGGCCAGACGAAGCCCAGAAGGTTCTCCAGGTCCTTGGATCCGTTCGGGGCCGGCGTGCCGGTCAGGATCAGCCGGCGCTTTGCGAGCGGGCCCAGCGCCATGCACGCGGCGCCGTACGTCCCGCGTGCGCCCAGCTTCATACGGTGAGCCTCGTCGAGGATGATCATCGAGGGCGCTGACTTCAGCCAGTTCGCAAGCAGGGGCAACGAACGGTCCAGCCGTTCGTAGTTGACGATGAGGACCTCAGCCCACTCGTCCAGGGAACCGTCCAGCACGTGGGTGCGCAGCGGGTAGCTGAAGCAGACGGCAGTCTCATAACGCCAGGACTCGTAGGCCGACTTGGGACATACGACCAGCAGTCTGGTGGCAGTCCCCTGAGTCCGCTGTGCCGCGTACACCGCGAGCGCCACACGGGTCTTGCCGGCGCCGGGGACGCTGAAGTTCGCGCCGTGCCCGAGCGAGAGCAGCTTGGCGACATCACGGCGCTGGAAGGCGTTGAGGTCTTCCTTCCAGGTGTCTCCGAGCATGCTCAGCACATCGCCGGCCGCAACCTCCGGAGGCGCACCGGCGCCAGCCAGCCGCTCCTCGACCAGCCTGGCGTCCCTGACCACACTGGACACGAGGTCCAGGAGTTCCGGGGCCCATACGACACCTGCCGGGTCCGGCCAGTTGCTGAGGACAGTCAGGTTCGCGAGGAGGTCATCCAGTACGACCGACGCGGAGAGGGGGCCCAGCTGGCCGCCGGTACGGAACCGGGCGGCCAGCTGGACGAGGTCCTGCCGGTACTGGTCGGTGGTCCGCAGGACCACCTGAGTACGCGTGTCGTCGAACCCCAGGTTGAGGGACGTCTCCGTCACCGGGTGCCCTCCGCGGTGGCGGCGGCGAGGAGCCAGGAGACGCCGTCGCCGGGATTGGGGATCCCGCGCCCGGCCTGCTGGGCCAGCTTGCGCAGGCTGCCCCGGAGCTTGAGCACAGCCTCGTCGAAGGCCTCCTCGTCCAGGCTGTTCGAGGTGCGGGCCTGGACCAGCTCAATGACGCACTGGTCGATGTTGACGCACGCGTCTGCGAGCCGGGCCGGCGCGAGCTGCTTGCGCTTACGGAGCCGGGCGTCGCGGCCCGAGCTTTCGATCGCCTGGTCGAAGGCGTCCCTGGCCTGGTCCAGCAGCACCTGGGCCGAGGCCTTTTCGCTGTCCGGCAGCCCCGGCGCCGTGCTGCGGACGGTAGCCGCCGCCCGGAGGATACGGTCGTTCAGCGCACGGGCCGCCGACACGGCCGACGAGGCAGCCGGCACTTCGAGGCCCAGCCCCGGGATGGACACGGACTCGGGCTGGCCAGCCGTCCCGCTGTCAGCCAGTTCCGCCGGCAGCGCCTTCTCCAGATACCCCTCCTTCAGAAACGTCTCGTCGATGAGACGCACGTCCGTCTTCGAGAAGTTCAGGAGGATCGCCGCCAGACGCCGCTCCTTCAGGATTTCGGCCTGGTCGCGGTCCAGGGTCTCCAGCTTCGTGTAGAGCCGCTGGAGTTCCTTGAGACGCTCCTGTGCCCCCTCCCAGTCGACCAGCCGCAGCGCGACACCCCCGCCGCTCGCGCTGCGGTCGTTCAACTCCTTGATGGTGCTGAGGATCCACCGTTCCTGGTGGTACGTCGCCGTCCGGATCCGGAACTCCTTGGCGATCTGCTCGGGCGTCCGGCCCATCGCCGCCTGCTCCTCCATGGCGATCAACCGGTTGATGTACGAGTAGTCGCGCCGCTGGTCCTGGCGGAGCTGGAGCGCCAGCTCCACCGCGTCGATGTCGGCCTGCGTGAACGACGAGGGGAGTACCCCCACCCGCATCGACTGCTTGCCCAGCTCCCGGAGAGCGACGGCGCGCGTGTTGCCGTTGACCAGCACACCATGGTGGGTGACCAGCCCGGGGTCGTTCTGGCCGAACTTCTCCAGGTCCTCCTTCAGCTTGTCGAAGTCGGGGTCACGCAGCTCAGGGTCGGAGGGCTTGGCCTGGAGCAGACTGCGGAGGTAGTCCTGGCCGGCCTCTCCGAAGGGGTCCTCATCCAGGTTCCGGTCCTGGTCCGGCTTGTGGGTGCGCTGGGCACGGATCCGGTGCGTACCCGGGTTGAGGTAGAGGTCGTTTAGCGGGAGGTCGATCACATCGACATGGATCTGCTGCCCGTTCCAGTCGACCGTGACAGTCTCCCGGGTGCCTCCGGCCTCCCTCACCTCCTCCAGCCTCTTCTTGATCAGCTCACTGAACTGCTCCGCCCTCGGCGGCGGCGGAAACTCCCGCACCATGTCTTTCCCCGTCCCTTCTGTCGCCGGTCCTGTCAGCTTCTGTTGCCGGTCCTGGATCAGTCGGTCATGTCGTCGATGGCCTGGGCCACCGCGGCGCGCGACGGCTGAGGCAGCGTCCGGTAGATGCCCCAGATCTTCTCGATCGGGCTGAACGCACGCTGGTCGGCGTCGATCCACTTGGCGAAGACCCGCCGTTCCATCGGGGAGAGGTTCTCCACGAGCTCCAGCAGCGCCCCGAGGTCGACTTCACGGTCAGGGCCGCCCCCGGTCCCGCACTTCTTGCACTCGGTGACGAGCTGGTACTCGGAGCTCGCGTCAGAGTGGAGCACCTTACGACGGGAGACGTTGAGCTTGGAAAGCTCGATTCCACCGTCCTCGTACGGCTCGCCGGCACCAATGCCGCAGGACCGGCACAGGTGGTTGTCGTCCTGGAGGACCTTCGCGCGCTGGGCGGGGGTCAGGCTCGCCTTGTGCTTCGGCGCCTTCGACTTGCCCGGGATCCAGACGTCGGCGCCCCTGGTCACGAACCGCTGCTCCTGCTGGAGCAGGGCCGGGTCGTCGCGGCTCGTATCGATCCGCCAGCCGTGGTCGCGCAGATCCCGCAGCCTGCGGTCGATCTGCGCGATGTCCGGGAAGGCCTCACGCAGCTGGGCCTTGGTGAAGATGTTGCCCTCACCTACCACGGCGACCAGCCAGAGAGCAGCCCGCGCCATGCTTCCCAAGTTCTTGTCCTCGTAGGACGGAATTTCCCCCATCAACGCCTCCACTAAATCGCGCAAACCACGCCTTTTCGGAGAGTGCGGCAGCTGCACTCAGCAGTGCATGGCACACGTGAACTCCGTGCCCCCCGCTCCTCTGCGGCCCACCCAGCTCACACCAGGACGCAAACCAAGTCCAGCCCCTTTCCCACTTGCCCGGGTAAAGCCATTAAAGCCATTGCCGGGAGCCCGAGTTGCCCGCAGCGAGCAAGTTCACGGCGTGTGGAAAGTCAGACACAGAGGCACTACTCATGGGGCACAATTACTCGCCTACAGGCAGGAGTTGAGGTAGTCGGCCTCACGACGCCTGAGCCCTCAAGGGAGGCGTAATCGCATGTCATCGGCCGAGGGAAGCAGCGCCGGACGCGGCTGGCTGGATCCCGCTAAGGGGTTCCCTGACAACGTCCCCGCCAGGAAACGGCAACTCGCCCTGAAACTCCGCGCACTGTGCGGTCTGCTGAGATCAGCAGATCCGGATAAACCGGCAGACAGCCCACTGATTCAGGCAGAGGCGGCGAAACGCCTGGGATGCACCCCGGACATGCTGTCGCGGTATCTGAACCGCGACCGGGTTCCTTCCTGGGCCTTCGTCGAACGCCTTTACAAGGAGGCTTGCGCTGATGCCGACCGCACGGATCGGGGTGTCGGCATCAGCCGCGAAGAGCTGCTGACCCTCCACGCCAGCGCCGCAGGCGAGCGGCGCGGGTGCGAGCACTGCCCTGACCTGGCCGAACAGATCGAATCGCTGACCCGGCAACTCAATGCGCCCTGTCCGGCATGCATGGCCCGCCAGCAGGAAGAGGGGGGCCGTCGGCGGCAGCTGAGGCGGGCCGCCATCCGGTTGAGATCGGCCAGGCGAGATGCCGCCAGACTGCGGGCAGTGGCCACGGATCTGCTGGCAACGCTCGCAGAAATGAGGGCCGAGCGGGCTGAAATGCAGGCTGCCGAAGCCGGCCTGCGAGAGCGTCTGGCGGCAGCGCTGGCTGCCAGGCCTCCGCTGCCGGTCCCCCGTCGGCCTGGGGACCGGCAGCGGAGTGTGCAAGACGTGTCGGCAGCACGGCAGCTGGCGGCGCAGGCAGCTGAGCTGCACGGCGCCGGTCGGGATGACCTCGCGTTCACCCTGCTTCACCAGAGCACGACGGAGGTGCTGACCCCGGCCGAGACCGCGCTGGTCGTGTTGGAGCTGCGGCAGCTACAGCACGGCCACCTGGCGGACGACCTGATCCACGTCTACGGCCGCGACCAGGAAAAACAGGATGTTATGGCGGTGGCCCTGGAACTGCACGAGGAAGGTGCGGCAGACGACGCCGGCGCCCTGCTGCGGGCAGCACTGGGGTGACGCCCCGGACGCCTGGCAGCCGACTGAAGGTGAGCTCTGCCGGCGCAGGTCAGCACTCGTTAGGCTCGGCACCGATCTCGGATCGTACGAGTCTTCGAAGAAAGGGGGGCGGCGTCATGGACGGATTCGTCGTCGCCGTAAGCAGCAACACCGACTACTCCTTCACCAAGCCGAACCGGCAGAGCATCAACCTGCTGGCCGGGCTTGGGGTGGAGGGGGATGTGCATGCCGGGGTGACGGTCAAGCACCGGTCGCGGGTGAGGCAGGATCCGACGCGGCCCAATCTGCGGCAGGTGCACCTCATGCACGAGGAGTTGTTCGCCGAGGTCGCCGAGGCCGGGTTCCGGGTCCACGCCGGGGAGTTGGGGGAGAACATCACCACCCGCGGGCTCGATCTGCACGGGTTGCCCACGGGGGCGCGGCTGCTGATCGGGGAGGAGGCCGTCGTGGAGGTGACCGGGCTGCGGAATCCCTGTGCGCAGATCGACAACTTCCAGCAGGGACTGCTGAAGCAGGTCGTACGGCGTGGCGAGGACGGGGAGGTCCAGTACCGCGGCGGGATCATGGGGGTCGTGCTGCACGGGGGTGCGGTGCGGCCCGGTGATGTCATACGGGTCGAGCTTCCGGAAGGGGAGCAGCGGCCGCTCGAGCGGGTGTGAGGCGAGGGGTCAGTGTTTCGCGGGTCTCCGCCAGGGGGCCGCAGCGGGACAGGGCGTGCGGCGCCCTGGCGGGGGCGCGGTCAGACTGCCGGGGCCAGGTCCGCTCGGCCGAACAACAGGGCGTAGCCGTGCGGGAGTTGGGCCAGGACGCGGGTCGTCAGGGGCTCGCCCGCCTGGTCCGCCAGCACGTTCAGGACCGAGCTGACGTCCCAGCGGGCCGTCGCGGGCGTGGCTCCCTCGATGCGGGCCGCCACCGACTCCACGAACTCCCTCGCCGTCAGGGGACGGGTGGCCGGGATCTGGGACGCGATCAGCCGGCCCGCCTCGCGGGGCAGGGCCTGGGCGAGGGCCACGCGTTCCTCGCCGGTCACATGGCCGCCGAGTGCCGACAGGACGATCCGGGTCACCCGCTCCGCCTCCGCTCTCGTCGGGTAACGGCCCGCCTCGCGCACCGCCTCGGTCAGCTGCTCCCAGCGGGCGGCGTCGGGGGACAAGGCGGATGCGGCGGGCCTCGTCTGCGGCTGGGCGGTCGTCACGGTCATCGTGCTGGCTCCTCCTCCGGGGGGGGCGCGTCGGGGTAAGGACATGGGGGCGCGGCTCGGCTCCGGTTCCGCCGGCCCCCCGGGGGGGGGGGAGGCCCCGGGGGGGGCGGGGGCGGCACAGAGGAGGAGGTCGGGGGGGCGCGCCCCCCCACACCGAGGCTAGGGGCGGGGGGTGGGGGTAGTG
>NZ_JBHXVE010000011.1:55908-64585 GCF_042672505.1 Streptomyces sp. NPDC127190 | reverse complement strand
TGTTTTTTCTACGCGACCGGCCCGGGTCCCGCCGGCCCCGGGGGGGGGCCGCCCCGGGGGCCCGGCCGGGATCAGCCGCTGATCTGCTTGCGGTCGCCCGCGCCGCCCGAGATCTGGATGCGGCGCGGCTTGGCCTGTTCGGCCATGGGGATGCGCAGGGTCAGGACGCCTGCGTCGTACGAGGCGTCGATGCGGTCCGTGTCGAGGGTGTCGCCCAGGAACAGCTGACGGGTGAAGGTGCCCGTGGGCCGTTCGGCGACCAGCATCTCCGCCTCCTCGGGGGCGGGGCTGCGGCGCTCGGCGCGGACGTTGAGGACGTTGCGCTCGACGTCCAGTTCGATCGTCTCGGGGTCGACGCCGGGCAGGTCGAAGTGGACCAGGAAGTCCTCGCCGCTGCGGTAGGCGTCCATCGGCATCGCGGACGGCCGGGCGTTGGTGCCGAGGACCTGTTGCGCGAGCCGGTCGAGATCGCGGAAGGGGTCGGTGCGCATGAGCATCACAGTCACTCCTCTCCTCAGGAATTACCGGGTGCGATGCCCTACGGGTTCTTGTCCCTCGCGTTCTTATATAGCTCGCAGCTGGAAAGTTGACAAGGCTGGGCTCATGGCCGGGCCGCTGCCGGTGTGCGCGTTAGCCTCAAGTGCCTTGAGCGGAGAGAGATCAGAGATCGAGGAGGCAGGTATGGCCAAGGTCCCCAGCGCGGTCGTCGCCGCGAGCGGACTCGTCGGTGGGTACGGCGTCGCCCGCTGGACGAAGAAGCGGCAACTGGGCGGTGCCGTCCTCGCCGCCGCCGGGGTCGCCGCCGCGCAGCAGTGGCGCCGGCAGGCGGGCGGGGTGGCCGCCGGTGCGCTGACCGTCGCGTACGTCGGTGCGTTCGCCGGGTCGCATCCGCTGGCCAAGAAGATCGGGGCCTGGCCGTCCGTCCTCGGGGTGGCCGGCGCCGTCGCCCTCGCCTCCTGGGCCGTGGCGGACCGGCGCGGCTGAGACACCGGCCCCGACTTCAGAAAGCCCGGGCTGCGGCGCCCCCGGTGAGTCCGGGCTCTACCGGCCCAGCGCCACCCGCAGCGTCACCCCGTGCCGGGTGCGCAGCCGGCGTATCTCCCACACCGACAGCAGCGTCACCGAGACCGGGCCGCCGAGCAGGAAGGTATAGAGGACCGAGGGCGGGGCCGCCACGTCCGGGCCCTCGAAGAGGTTGATGACCAGCAGGGTCCAGACCAGCAGCGGGGAGACCAGGGCCGGCAGTATCTCGTGCACCTCGCCGAGGGCGAAGCAGGAGTTCACGCCCGCGATCAGGGCCACCAGCGTGAGCACCACCGCGAAGACCACCCCGATCAGGCAGGCCACCCAGCCGATGCCGAAGGCCGCCAGGATCAGCAGGCTGAGCAGGATGCCGTGGTGGCCGAAGTCGTACGGCGTGATGATGTTGCCCATCATCAGCTCCACCAGCAGCCACACCGCCCCCGCGCTCAGCAGGATCAGTCCGATCGAGCGGGCCGGGCCGACCAGCCGGGCGGCGTAGCGCCCGCTCAGCGGTGCGCGGGCCGCGGCGACGAACGCGATCATCGCGACGAGGGCGACGGCGAAGGTGATCCCGCCGCTGACGACCAGGTCCTCCGCCTTGCCGAGGACGAACTGCTCCCCGCCCTCGGTGATCGGATACGCCACCAGCAGCCACACGGTGGCCACCAGCCCCAGCGTCGTGCGAAAGGCCTGGAGGCCCGCCATGAGCGGGTCCTGCACCCGGTCCTCGTGCCGGGCAAGGCTGTTCAGCCACTCGAAGAATTCCACGAAACCGGACAGCATGAGCGCCGAGACTCCCCCGAAGATCCGTCAAACAGGGGCACGCCGACGCGGGACCGCCCGTGGGCCGGGTGCCACGGGCGGATACTCTAGCCGATCTTCAGGGGCTTCTCGTCACTCTGCCGAAAAGCCCTGGGGTGCCGGGGTTGTCCGGCTCGCCGCCGCCGTCAGCGGGCGGGCGATGTCCTCCAGGGAGCGGCGTTCCGCCGGTACCGCCAGCGCGGCGGCGACCAGACCGGCCGCGCACATCAGGGCCGCCCCGATCTGGAAGGCGAGGACCGTGTCGCCGACCCGGCCGGTGCCGGTGAGGTCGGCGAAGAGGAGCGGACCGCTGATGCCGCCGGCGGCGGTGCCGAGGGCGTAGAAGAAGGCGATGGACATCGCCCTGGTCTCCATCGGGAAGATCTCGGAGACGGTGAGGTACGCGCTGGAGGCGCCCGCCGAGGCGAAGAAGAGCACCGCGCACCAGCAGGCCGTCAGGGTGCCCGCCCCGAGGACGCCCCGGTCGAACAGCCAGGCCGTGCCGAAGAGCAGCAGGCCCGACAGGAGGTAGGTGGAGGAGATCATGACGCGTCGGCCGACCGTGTCGAAGAGGTGGCCGAGCAGCAGCGGGCCGCAGAAGTTGCCGACCGCGATCACCGCGAAGTAGTAGCCGGTGCGGTCGGCCGGCACGTCGAAGAACTTGGTGAGGATCGCGCCGAAGCCGAAGGTGATCGCGTTGTAGAGGAACGCCTGACCGATGAAGAGGGAGAAGCCGAGGACGGCCCGGCGGCGGTACTGGCCGAAGACCGTGCGGGCGATCTCCCGGAAGGTGACGCTGCGGCGCTGGTGGATCTCCAGCCGGCCCTCCGGCTCGGGCAGCCGTACGCCCTTCTCCTCGGCCACCCGGCGTTCGATGTCGGTGACGATCTCCGCCGCCTCCTGGTCCCGGCCGTGGATCAGCAGCCAGCGCGGACTCTCCGGGACATGCCGTCGTACGAGCAGGATGACCAGGGCGAGGACGGCGCCGAGGGCGAAGGTCAGGCGCCAGCCGACGTCCGCGGGCAGCAGGGAGGTGTCGAGGGCGACGATCGACAGCAGGGAGCCGCCCACCGCGCCCAGCCAGAAGCTGCCGTTGATGATCAGGTCGACCCGGCCGCGGTAGTCGGCCGGGATCAGCTCGTCGATCGCGGAGTTGATCGCCGCGTACTCACCGCCGATGCCGAAGCCGGTGAGGAAGCGGAAGAGGAAGAACCACCAGGCCTCCCAGGAGACCGCGGTGAGCGCCGTCGCGGCGAGATAGACCGCCAGGGTGATCATGAAGAGCTTCCGGCGGCCGAAGCGGTCGGTGAGCCGGCCCCAGAAGAGTGCTCCGGAGCAGGCGCCGGCCACATAGAGCGCGGCCGCGGTGCCGGTGATCTGGCCCGAGGTGATCGACAGACCGCTGCCGGGCTCCGCCAGCCGGCTCGCGATGTTGCCGACGACCGTGACCTCCAGGCCGTCCAGGATCCAGACGGTGCCGAGGCCGATCACGATCGTCCAGTGCCAGCGCGACCAGGGCAGCCGGTCGAGGCGGGCGGGGATGTCGGTGGTGATCGTCCGACCGGTCCCTGCGGGCTGTTCGGAGTACGGCGTCGGTGTCTCGGCTGCGGCCATGGGCTCCCTCCTCGTTGAAGGACGTCCCTGTGAAGGACAGCGGAACAAGTGCCCGCCTTGCGCGGTTTCAGGCGCCCGGCGCCCGGCGCGCCCCGCACGTCGGCCACCCGGCCCCCCGGTGCGTCAGCCGCCCACCATCCGCGACACCGTGTAGATCAGCAGTCCCGCCAGGGATCCCACCACCGTGCCATTGATCCGGATGAATTGCAGATCGCGGCCGATGTGCGCCTCGATCTTCCGGGTGGTGTGCTCGGCGTCCCAGCCGGCCACGGTGTCCGTGATCAGCGAGGTGATCTCGCGGCGGTACGTGGTCACGATGTGCACCGCGACACCCTCCACCCAGCTGTCGACCTTGCCCTGCACCTTCGGCTCACGCGCCATCCGCGCACCCAGCGAGAGCAGCGCGGCCCGCACCCGCATCCGCAGCTCGCTGCGCTCGTCCTCGGCGGCCGCGACGATCATCGAGCGTACGGCCGACCAGGTGGAGCCGATCAGGTCCTGCACCTCGCCCCGGCCCAGCACCTCGCCCTTGAGCCGCTCCACCCGCGCGCGCGTGTCGGTGTCGGACTGGAGGTCGGAGGCGAAGTCGGTGAGGAAGCGGTCCAGGGCGCCGCGCGCCGGGTGCGAGGGCATGTCCCGCATCTCGGTGACGAATCGCAGCAGCTCCTTGTAGACCCGCTCGCCGACCCTCTTGTCCACGAACCGCGGGGTCCAGCCGGGCGCGCCGCCCTCCACGGCGTCCATCACATCGGCGCGGTGCAGCACCAGCCAGTCGTGCGCGCGGCCCACCACCAGGTCGACCACCCGCCGGTGCCCGCCGTCGGCGACGATCCGGTCCAGCAGCTTGCCGAGACCCGGTGCGATCTCCTGGGCGTCCGCCCGCCGGGTGATCGCCTCGCTCACCACCGCCCGCACGTCGGTGTCCCGCAGCACGGTCAGCGCGCCCCGCAGGGCCGTCGCCAGTTCGGCCGTGACCCGGTCGGCGTGGGCCGGCTCGGCCAGCCAGGCGCCCAGCCGGCTGCCGATGCCGACGGCGCGCAGCCGCTGCCGTACGACGTCCTGGGAGAGGAAGTTCTCCCCGACGAACTCGCCCAGCGAGATGCCCAGCTGGTCCTTCTTGGTGGGGATGATCGCGGTGTGCGGGATGGGCAGGCCGAGCGGGTGCCGGAACAGGGCCGTCACCGCGAACCAGTCGGCCAGCGCGCCGACCATGCCCGCCTCGGCGGCGGCCGCCACATAGCCCGCCCAGGGGCCGGCGCCCTCGTGCCCGGCCAGCCTGGCCAGGACGTAGACCACGGCGACGAACAGCAGCATGCCGGTCGCCGTGAGCTTCATGCGCCGCACCCCGCGCCGGCGCTCCTCGTCGGCCGGGGTGAAGGCCGTCATGGTCCGGTACGACACTCCCCGCCCCGGCGCTGTCTCGGTCTCGGTCGGTTCCATCAGCTCCACCCGTCGGTGATCCCGCACACAATTGTCCCTTCCTGACCGACTCCCGGAACGGAACAGGAGTTCCCGGCGTCTGTCGGAACGGGGGTTTGGACAGGGCCCTGTCAGCTCTCCCCGGCCCCTGTCGCATCATGGACCCATCAAGGTCGGAGCCTCGGAGTCCCCTCTCCCGAGGAGAACGGACTCCCGTCTCCCGAGGAGAACGACACCAGCGTGACCAAGCGTCAGGGTTATGCCGTACTGAGTGCGCTCGGCGCGCTCGTCATCGCACTGTGCAGCGCGATCTGGCTCATCGCGGCTGCCGGTGACAGCGGCCCCGTCGGCGGCAGCCTCGCCGACGACCGCCCGCACCGCGGCTCCTCCGCCGCGCCCGCCTCCACCGGCAGTTGGGCCACCGCCTGGTCCACCGCGCCGGTCGGCGGCGAACCCGGCACCGAGGCGGCCGGGCTGGCGGGCCGCTCGGTGCGCAACGTCGTGCACGCGGCCATCGGCGGTACGAGTGCCCGGATCACGCTGTCCAACCTGTACGGCCAGTCGCCGCTGACCATCACGCACGCCACCCTCGCCCTCTCCACCGGCGACGGCACCGCCGCGGCCGACACGGAGAGCATGCGGCGCCTCACCTTCGACGGCGCCACCGGCGTCACCGTCCCCGCCGGCCACGACGTCGTCAGCGACGCGGTGCGCCTCGCGGTCCCGGCCGGCAGCGATGTGCTGGTCACCACCTACTCCCCCGTCGCGTCCGGCCCGGTGACCTTCCATCCGCACGCCCGGCAGATCTCGTACGTCGCCGCCGGGGACCGTACCGAGGACTCCACCGGGCTGCCGTACACCGGGCGGACGCCGTACTGGCGCTATGTGACCGCGCTGGACGTGTTCGGCGAGGAGGCCGACGGCACTGTCGTCGTCTTCGGCGACTCCATCACCGACGGCATCACCTCCACCATCGGCGCCAACCACCGCTGGACCGACGTCCTCGCCGGCCGGCTGCGCGGCGCGCTCCGCGGCGGGTGGCGGCTGCCGCGCTACAGCGTGGTGAACGAGGGCATCAGCGGCAACGAGGTGCTCACCGACGGACTCGGCCGGCCCGCCGAGAACCAGAGCGGGCTCGGCCGCTTCGGCCGCGACGTGCTCTCCCGGACCGGCGTCCGGGTCGTCGTCGTGGACCTCGGTGTCAACGACATCCTGCGCCACCGCACACCCCCCGCCCCGGACCGCGTCACCGCCGGTCTGCGCACCCTGGTCCGCGAGGCGCACGCCCGCGGGCTGAAGGTCGTGGGCGCCACCCTGATGCCCGTCGAGGGCCACCGCGGCTGGACCCCGGCCAAGGAGGCGGTACGGCAGCAGGTCAACGCGGAGATACGGGCCGGCGGGGTGTACGACGCGGTCGTCGACTTCGACCAGGCCCTCCGCGACCCCTACGCCCCCCATCGGCTGCGCCCCGACTACGACTCCGGCGACCACCTGCACCCCAGCGACCTGGGCTTCGCCAGAATGGCCCAGGTCTTCAACCTGAACCTCCTGAAGAACGCCGGCCAGGCGGAGCTGTAGCGGGGCGGGCGGGGCCGTCGGGGTGGGGCGGGGAATACTGGGGCGCATGACCCGCTTGATCCTCGCCACCCGTAACGCCGGAAAGATCACCGAGCTGAGGGCGATCCTCGCCGAGGCCGGACTGCCGCACGAACTCGTCGGCGCGGACGCCTTCCCGGATGTCCCCGACGTCAAGGAGACCGGCGTCACCTTCGCCGAGAACGCCCTGCTCAAGGCGCACGCTCTCGCCCAGGCCACCGGTCTGCCGGCCGTCGCCGACGACTCCGGGCTCTGCGTGGACGTGCTGCACGGCGCCCCCGGGATCTTCTCCGCCCGCTGGGCCGGGCGGCACGGCGACGACCGGGCCAACCTGGAGCTGCTGCTGGCCCAGCTCGCCGACATCGGGGAGGGGCACCGCGGCGCCCACTTCGCGTGTGCGGCGGCGCTCGCCCTGCCGGACGGCCGGGAACGGGTGGTCGAGGGGCAGCTGCGCGGAATCCTGCGGCACGCGCCCGCGGGCACGAACGGCTTCGGCTACGACCCGATCCTCCAGCCCGACGGCGAGAGCCGGACCTGCGCCGAGCTGAGCCCGGCCGAGAAGAACGCGATCAGCCACCGCGGCAAGGCGTTCCGCGCCCTGGTGCCGGTGGTGCGGGAGCTGCTCGGCTAGGTGTGCTGCGGTGCGGCCGGAGGGACTCGAACCCTCACGGGAGTTACCCCACTGGGACCTAAACCCAGCGTGACTGCCAGTTCCACCACGGCCGCCTGGTGCTGCCCGGCCATGCTAGCGGCCGGGCGGCGCGTTCAGATGCCCAGATCCTTGATGATCTTGGCCACGTGGCCGGTGGCCTTCACGTTGTACAGGGCGCGTTCGACCTTGCCCTCCTCGTCCACGATCACCGTGGAGCGGATGACGCCGACGACCGTCTTGCCGTAGAGCTTCTTCTCGCCGAAGGCACCGTAGGCCTCCAGGACCTGCTTGTCCGGGTCGGCGAGGAGGGTCACCTTGAGGGACTCCTGCTCGCGGAACTTGGCGAGCTTCTCCGGCTTGTCGGGGCTGATGCCGATGACGTCGTAGCCGGCGGCGGCCAGCACCTCCAGGTTGTCGGTGAAGTCGCAGGCCTGCTTGGTGCACCCCGGGGTGAGTGCGGCGGGGTAGAAGTAGACGACGACCTTGCGGCCCTTGTGGTCCGCAAGGGAGACCTGGTTGCCGTCGGCGTCGGGGAGGGTGAAGGCGGGGGCCACGTCCCCCGGCTGGAGTCGCTCGCTCATCGGGCCAGGGTAACCGGGGGGCCTTGCGGTGCGCTGGCAGCAGAAGCTGACAGACTGTTCGGGACAGCATCAGAAGACTTCGGAGGCCGTACGGTGGCGGACACGTCGGACACCAGAACCCCGGCGCAGATCGAGGCGGACATCAGGCGCCGCCGCGAAGTGCTGGCCGAGACGCTGGACGAGATCGGGGTGCGGGTGCACCCGAAGACCATCGTCGGGGATGCCAAGGCCAAGCTCGCCGCGAACGTGGATCACACCGTCGGCCGGGCGTACGTCCAGGTCAACCGTGTGGTGAGCGAGGTACGGGCGCAGTTCGTGGACGAGACCGGCACGCTGCGCGTGGAGCGGGTCGTACCGGTCGCGCTGCTCGCCGTCGGTGTCGTGGGGCTGTTCGCCCTGGGCTCCCGGCGCCGCAAGAACTGACCCGGGAACCGACGCAAGGACGGACGCAGGAACTGACCCGGACGCCGACGGGCGGGACGAAGGCAGGTAGGTTCAAGGCGTGAGCGCCAACAGAAACGAGCAGAGCACCCCCCAGCACGACAAGCTGCCCATCCGGATGCTGCACGACCGGGTCCTGGTCAAGCAGGAGTCCGGCGAGGGCGAGCGGCGGTCGGGGGGCGGCATCCTGATCCCCGCGACCGCGGCGGTCGGCCGGCGGCTGGCCTGGGCCGAGGTCGTCGCGGTCGGCCAGAACGTGCGGACCGTGGAGCCGGGCGACCGGGTGCTGTACGACCCGGAGGACCGGGCCGAGGTCGAGGTGCGGGGCGTCGCGTACGTCCTGATGCGCGAGCGGGATCTGCACGCCGTGGCCGCGGACCGGTTCGAGGGCTCGGAGGACTCGACGGGCCTGTACCTGTAGGGCCTGATGACGGAAGGGGGGGGGGGGGGGGGGGGCCCGGCCCCGCCCCCGTTCGTGTTGTTTCTGTGTAAGGGTGGCCCCCGAGACACCCCCGAACGCGATTGGGGCCAAAAACAACCCCCCCGGAAC
>NZ_JBHXVE010000011.1:32743-55899 GCF_042672505.1 Streptomyces sp. NPDC127190 | reverse complement strand
GGGGGGGGGGGGGGGGGTGGGGGCGGGCGGGGGGGGGGCCCGGGGGGGGGGTGGCTGTGGGGGGGGGGGGGGGGGGGGGGGGGGGGCGGTTTGGGGGGGGGGGGGGGGGGGGGGGGGCCCCCCCCCCCCCCCCCCCCCACCCCGCGTTCCTTTTGCTAGCTTCGTAAGGGAGCCCGACGAGACGCGCCGTACCGGGATGCAGGCAAAGACGACGCACCGAGGAAGAGTCGTCCCCCGTCTCGGAAGGTGCCTGTCATGGCCTGGGTTCTGCTGCTCGTCGCCGGTCTGCTCGAGGTCGGCTGGTCGATCGGGATGAAGTACAGCGAGGGGTTCACCCGGCTGGTCCCGAGTCTGTTCACCGGCGCCGGCATCGTCGCGAGCATGGTGCTGCTGTCGTACGCCGCGAAGACCCTGCCCATCGGTACCGCGTACGGCGTGTGGGTGGGCATCGGCGCGGCCGGGGCGGCGGTGCTCGGCATGGTGGTGCTGGGTGAGCCGGTCACCGCCGCCCGGGTGTTCTTCGTGGTCCTGCTGCTGGTCGCCGTCGTGGGTCTGAAGGCGACCAGCGGTCACTGAGCCGTCAGGGCCCGTCACCTTCGGAGATCAGAGACCTCCCGGACCTCCTCCGGGGCCGCCCGCGCCACCGCCCGTGCCGCCGCCGGTGCCACCGCCCGTACCGCCGCCACCGGTGCCCCCGCCGCCGGTCGTCGTGGACCCGCCGGTGGTGCTGGGGTCGGTGGTCGTCCCCGTGGTGCCGGTGGTGCCGCCGGTGGTGTCCGTACCGGTGGTCCCGCCGCCGCCCGTGGTGGTGCCGCCGGTCGTCGTCCCCCCGCCGGCCGTGTTGCCGTCCGTGGTCGTGCCGCCGGTGCCCGGGGTGCCGGTGGTGCCGCCGGTTGCCGGAGTGCTGGCGCCGTCGCTGGGCGTGCCGGTGGTGCCGCCGTTGTCCTGGGCGCCGGTGACGGCCGGCGCGGACGGAGCGGTGGAGCCGGGCGCCTGCGGCTGGTCGGCCCCCTGTTCCAGCTGGAGGTCGAAGTCGGCGGCCGCCTTGCCCTTGAGCGCGTCACGCGTGTACTGCGCCCAGATCTGGGTGGGCGGGCCACCGCCGTTCATCCGCACCTGGCCGAGCGCGCCGTACAGCGGCATGTGCTTGGCCGTCACCGGGTCCTGGCCCATCACGGAGACCACGGTGGCCAGGTCCGGGGTGTAGCCGGCGAACCAGGCGGCGGTGTCGTTCTCCGCGGTGCCGGTCTTGCCGGCCGCCGGGCGGCCCGCCTGGAGCGCGGCGGTGGCGGTGCCGTGGTCGACCACGCTCTGGAGCACCGAGGTGGTGGTGTCGGCTGCCTCCCGGCTGACGGCCTGCTTGGCCGGCTCGTCGGGCAGCGTGACGTCCTCCGTGCCGTCCTTGGTGATCTTCTCGATCAGGGTGTACGTGCCGTGCTTGCCGTGGTTGGCGAGGGTGGCGTACGCCTCCGCCATGTCCAGGACGCTGGCGGTGGCGGTGCCGAGCGCGATGGACGGGTACGGCTGGAGGTCCGGGGTGTCGGCGGGGATGCCGAGGTCGGTCGCGGTCTGCTTGACCTTGGACGGGCCGACGTCGACGGCCATCTGCGCGTACACCGAGTTCACGGACAGGTCCGTCGCCTTGGTGACGGTGATCTGGCCGTACGACTTCTGGTCCTCGTTCTGCGGGGCGTAGCCGCCGCCGCTCCAGCCCTGCACGGGGCGCTCGTTGGTGCCGTCGTACATGGTGTTCGGCGTGATGGTGCGGCCGTCCTGGGTGGTCGAGCCGTTCTGCACCGCGGAGGTGAACACGAAGGGCTTGAAGGTGGAGCCGACCTGGAAGTCACCGCGGGTCGCGCCGTTGGTGTACTGCTTCACGTAGTCGATGCCGCCGTACATCGCGACGACCTTGCCGGTCTTCGGGTCGACGGAGGCACCGCCCGCGCGGACGTAGCTGTCCACCTTGCGGTTCTTCTTGTCCAGCTGGGAGATCAGCTGGTCGTTCACCGCCTTCACGAAGGCGTTCTGCTTGTTCTTCTGGATCGTGGTGGTGATCCGGTAGCCGCCGAGCGCGAGCTTGTCGGGGTCGATGATGTTGTTCGTGGTCAGGTAGTGCTTGACCGCCTCGACGAGGTAGCCGCGCTGGCCGGACAGGCCGGTGGAGACCGTCTGCTCCTTCGGCATCGGGAACTTCAGGCCGGTGCGCTCGGACTGGCTGAGCCAGCCCTTCTTGACCATGCCGTCCAGGACGTAGTTCCAGCGAGCGAGGGCCGCGGACTTGTTCTCCGGGTGGGCGACGACGTCGTACTCGCTGGGCGCGTTGACGAGCGCGGCGAGGTAGGCGGCGCGGGCCGGGTCGAGGTTCTCGGCGTCCACGCCGTAGTAGGCCTGGGCGGCGGCCTGGATGCCGTAGGCGTTGCGGCCGAAGAAGCTGGTGTTGAGGTAGCCCTCGAAGATCTGGTCCTTGGTCTTCTGCTGGTCCAGCTTGATCGAGATGAAGAACTCCTTGGCCTTACGGGTGACCGTCTGTTCCTGGGCCAGGTAGTAGTTCTTCACGTACTGCTGGGTGATCGTCGAGCCGGACTGCTTGCCCTTGCCGGTCGCGGTGTTCCAGGCGGCGCGGAGCATCGCCTTGGGGTCGACGGCGGACTCGCTGTAGAAGTCGCGGTCCTCGGCGGCCAGTACGGCGTGCTGGGCGGCCTTGGAGACCTGCGCGAGGCTCACGTTCTCGCGGTTGATCTGGCCGTCGCGGGCCAGCTGGGAGCCGTCGGCGTACAGATAGACGTTGCTCTGCTTGGTGGCGAGGGCGTTGGCCGGCGGGATCTGGACCATCGAGTAGCCGATGAAGAAGACGCCGATGATCAGCAGTATGCCGACGAGGAAGGTGCCGAGCACCATCTTCCAGGTCGGGATGAGCCGCCGCCATCCGGTCCGCTTGGGCTTCTTGCCCTTCTTCCCCTTCTTGCCCTCCCCGTCGGCGGCGCCACTGAGCACGGCGATCTCGGGCTCGGGGGCAGGGGTGGATCCGGGAGCGCCGGGGGCGGCGGGGGTGCCGGGGCCTCCGGGGGTGCCGGGACCTCCGGGGGTGCCGGGGACGCTGGGCTTACCGGTCGAGCCGGTGGCGCCGGTGGTGCCGGTCGGGCGGGTGGTGCCGGTCGGGCGGGGGGTGCCGGTCGGGCGGGGGGTGCCGGTCGGGCGGGGGGTGCCGGAGGCACCGAAGGCGGCGGCACCCGCGGCACCCGCTGCTGCGGCTCCGGCCGCACCGGCGGCACCCTTGGCTGCCGCTGCTCCTGCGGCACCGGCCGCGGCTCCTCCCGCCGCACCGGCAGCACCCTTGGCAGCACCTGCGGCACCGGCCGCACCTGCGGCACCCTTCGCCGCGGCGGACGCGGCGCCGGAGCCCGCGGAGCGGGGCGCGTTGACGCGGCGCAGGACCTGGGTCGTCTCGGGGGCCTGGCCGGGCGACGGGGCCGGGCTCTTGCCCTGCGCCTTGCCCGGGGTCTGGCCCTGGCCCTCACTGTTGCCCTTGCCTTGGCCCTTGCCCGGTGCCCGGGTGTCCCCGGGCGGCGTGATGCGGCGCAGCACCTGGGTGCTCTCGGCCGACGGCGGCTGCTCGGAGTCGCGCGGGGTCGCCGGGGCGCCCGGCTCGCCGGAACCGGAAGCAGCGCGCGCACCGGCACCCTTGCCGCCGGAGGCAGCGTCGGCGCCCGCACCCTTGCCGCCGCGAGCGGCCTGGCGGGCGCGCGCGATGGAGGCCGTACGGTCCTGGGCCGCGCCGCTCACCGTGCCCGAGCGGTCCTGTCCCGCCGTCTGCCCGGCGTCCGGCCCCTTCCCGGCGTCCGGCGCCTTCCCCTTCCCGGCAGAAGCACCGGCAGAAGCACCGGACGGCTTGCCGGTGCTCTTCGGCCCGTCTGCGTTCTTCGGCTCGCTCGGCTGTGCAGCCCCCTCCGCCTTGTCGGGGGCCGTCTCCTCACGGCCCCCGGGGTTTCCGGGCCCCTCAGCCGGCAGCGGCTTTTCCGGCGCGGCGCCTTCCTTCGGCTGCTGCGGCTGCGGCTCGTCGCTCATGTCGTGCACGGACTCCTGTTTCGCGTCGTACGTTCCCGTACGCCTCGTACGCTTCTGCGCCCCCGGTGTGAAGACTCTCGCACCTGGCGTTCCGTTCCCGGATCCCGGCACACTTCGGGCACAAAATGCGTGGCCGGCCGCCGGGCCTCCGGACTAGGCTCCTGCGCTTCGGTGTCGAGCTGTCCGAGGAGGTCGACTGACATGGGTGCGGGACGGTTGTACGCGGCCGTCGCGGCGGGGGGATTCCGACGGTACGCGACGTATCGCGCCGCCACTGCGGCAGGGGTCTTCACCAACACCGTCTTCGGGCTGATCCTCGTCTACACCTACCGCGCGGTGTGGGACCAGCGGCCGCACCTCGGCGGGTGGGACCAGGCACAGGTCGTGACGTACGTGTGGCTGGGACAGGCGTTCCTGTCGACGCTCGCGATCGGCGGCGGGGGCGTCGAGGGCGAGCTGATGGAACGCATCCGTACGGGGGACGTGGCGATCGACCTGTACCGGCCGGCCGATCTTCAGCTGTGGTGGCTCGCCACCGACCTGGGCCGGGCGCTCTTCCAGCTGCTGGGGCGGGGTGTCGTCCCCTTCCTCTTCGGCGCCCTGTGCTTCCCGATGTACTTACCGACGGACGCCGGCACCTGGATCGCCTTCCTCGTCGCCGTACTGCTCGCCATGATCGTCGGGTTCGGCCTGAGGTACCTGGTGGCGCTCAGCGCGTTCTGGCTGATGGACGGCATGGGGGTGACGCAGATGTCCTGGCTGCTGGGCTACTTCTGCTCGGGCATGCTGCTGCCGCTGAACATCTTCCCGGGGACGCTCGGCGAGGTCGTACGGCTGCTGCCCTGGTCCTCGCTGCTCCAGGCGCCGGCGCAGATCCTGCTGGGGCACGCGGACCCGCTGGGCACCTATCTGTTCCAGGGGGCCTGGGCGGTGGTGCTGCTGGGTGCCGGGCGGCTGCTCCAGTCGGCGGCGACGCGCAGGGTGGTGGTCCAGGGTGGCTGAGCACGTCACCGGCCGGGCGCGGGAGGGGCTGCGGGCCTATCTGCTGATCGCCGCGATGTGGGTCAGGTCCACCATGGCCTACCGGGCCTCCTTCGCGATGACCACCATCGGCAACTTCGCCACGACCTTCCTGGACTTCGTCGCGATCGTGCTGATGTTCTCCCGGGTGCACGCCCTCGGCGGCTGGTCGCTGCCGGAGGTGGCCTTCCTCTACGGCGTCTCCGCGACCGCCTTCGGGCTGGCCGACCTGGTCATCGGGCCGATGGAGAAGCTGGGGGCGCGGCTGCGGGACGGCACGCTGGACACCCTGCTGCTGCGGCCGGTGCCGGTGCTGGCCCAGGTGGCGGCCGACCGGTTCGCGCTGCGGCGGCTCGGCCGGGTGACGCAGGGCGCGCTGGTGCTGGCCTGGTCGCTGACCCGGCTGGAGGTGGACTGGACGCCGCTGAAGGTGCTGCTGCTGCCGGTGATGCTGGTGAGCGGCTGCGGGATCTTCTGCGCGGTGTTCGTGGTGGGCGCCGCCTTCCAGTTCCTGGCGCAGGACGCCTCCGAGGTGCAGAACGCCTTCACCTACGGCGGTACGACGCTGTTGCAGTATCCGCCGACGGTGTTCGCGCGGGAGCTGGTGCGCGGGGTGACGTTCGTGCTGCCGCTGGCCTTCGTCAACTGGCTGCCCGCGGCCTACGTGCTGGACCGGCCGGGTCCGCTGGGCCTGCCGCGGTGGACGGCGTTCCTGTCGCCGGCGGTGGCGGTGGGGTGCTGTGCGCTCGCGGGGCTGGCCTGGCGGGCGGGACTTCGTTCGTACCGGAGCACGGGGAGCTGAGTGGCATGAGTGACTTCATCACGGTGGAGCAGGTGGAGAAGGTCTTCCAGGTCCGCAGGAAGACCGGGTTCCTGAAGCGGGAGCGGCGCGAGGTGCGGGCCGTGGACTCGCTCTCCTTCACGGTGGCGCGCGGGGAGATGGTCGGGTACATCGGGCCGAACGGCGCCGGGAAGTCGACCACCATCAAGATGCTGACCGGGATCCTGACGCCGAGCGGCGGCCGGCTGCGGGTGGCGGGCATCGACCCCTCGCGCGAGCGGCACCGCCTCGCGCACCGGATAGGGGTGGTGTTCGGGCAGCGTACGACGCTCTGGTGGGACCTGCCGCTGATCGACTCCTACCGGCTGGCGCACCGCATGTACCGCATCCCGGAGGCCCGTTACCGGGAGAACCTGGACCGGTGCGTCGAACTCCTGGAGCTGGGCGCCCTGCTGGACGTGCCGGTGCGCCAGCTCTCGCTGGGCCAGCGGATGCGCGGGGACATCGCGGCGGCGCTGCTGCACGACCCCGAGGTGCTGTACCTGGACGAGCCGACGATCGGCCTGGACGTGGTGTCCAAGGCCAAGGTGCGGGGCTTCCTGCGGGAGTTGAACGCGGAGCGCGGCACGACCGTGCTGCTGACCACGCACGACCTGACGGACATCGAGCAGTTGTGCTCGCGGGTGATGGTGATCGACCACGGGCGTCTGGTGTACGACGGCCCGCTGGAGGGGCTGCACGAGGCCGGGGAGAGCGAGCGGACGCTCGTGGTGGACCTGGAGCGGGAGTTGCCGCCGGTCGAGGTGGAGTCGGCCCGGGTGGTGCGGGTGGAGGGGCCGCGGCAGTGGCTGGCGTTCCCCGCCGGCCAGTCGGCGGCCCCGCTCGTGGCGCGACTGGCGGCGGAGTACCCCCTGGTGGACCTGTCGGTCCGGGAACCGGACATCGAGGCGGTCATCGCCCGGATGTACGCGGAGAAGGCGGCGCCGTGAGCCGGGGCGCCGGGCCGGTCAGCTGGTGCAGACCTTGGTCAGTTCCCCGGCCGCGTCGGTCACCGGGCTGAGGTCGGGGGTGCGGTCGCCGTTCTTGAGGGCCGTCCGCACGTTGCCGACGGCCTTGTTCAGGTCGTCGACCGCCTTGTTGACGTCCGCGTTGTCGGTCTTGTCGCCGATCTTCTTCAGATCCTTCTCGATCTGGTCGAGGGCGGTGTCGGCCTGGGTCGGGTCGTTCGAGGCGTTCTCCACGGCCTGCTGGAGGTCGGTGACGCTGTCGGCGACGGAGTCGGCGGTCTGCACGCAGTCCAGGGCCTTGTCGACGGCGTCGCAGCCGGTGGTGAGCCCGGCGGTCAGCACGGCGACGGCCACGGTCGCGGCGATGGCGGTGACGCGGCCCCGGCGTCGGCTGGCGGCCATGATGGTGGTTCCCTCCCCTGGACGGCAGAACGGGCGTACGACACTGGGCCGTACGCCCGTACCGGTAGGACGCCGGTAAGGGTGCGGGGGTTGCGCCGCCGCAGCTCCTTTCCGGTCTCCCCTTCTTCTCTCCCGCCTACTGGGCGAGCGTGGCCTCCAGGGCGGCGCGCTGGAGGGCGGTCAGCTCGGCGCAGCCGGTGACGGCGAGGTCGAGCAGGGCGTTCAGCTCGTCGCGGGCGAAGGGCGCGGCCTCGGCGGTGCCCTGGACCTCGACGAAGCGGCCGTCGCCGGTGCAGACGACGTTCATGTCGGTCTCGGCGCGCACGTCCTCCTCGTAGCAGAGGTCGAGGAGCGGGACGCCGCCGACGATGCCGACGGAGACCGCGCTGACGGTGCCGGTGAGCGGCTGCCGGCCGGCCTTGATCAGCTTCCTGCCCTGGGCCCAGGCGACGGCGTCGGCGAGGGCGACGTAGGCGCCGGTGATCGCGGCGGTGCGGGTGCCGCCGTCGGCCTGGAGGACGTCGCAGTCGAGGACGACGGTGTTCTCGCCGAGCGCCTTGTAGTCGATGACGGCGCGCAGGGAACGGCCGATGAGGCGGGAGATCTCGTGGGTCCGGCCGCCGATCCTGCCCTTGACGGACTCGCGGTCGCCGCGGGTGTTGGTGGCGCGGGGCAGCATGGCGTACTCCGCGGTGACCCAGCCCTCGCCGCTGCCCTTGCGCCAGCGGGGGACGCCTTCGGTGACGGAGGCGGTGCAGAAGACCTTGGTGTCGCCGAAGGAGACGAGGACGGAGCCCTCGGCGTGCTTGCTCCAGCCGCGTTCGATGGTGACCGGGCGGAGCTGTTCGGGGGTACGGCCGTCGATGCGAGACATGCGCATGAGCCTAGTCCCCTATACGGAAGGGGCTCCTCCCGCATCGGGAAGAGCCCCCTCCGGGGTGAGCCGCAGCGGCCCGGGGTGAGCCGGGACGGCTCACATCATGTCTTCGATCTCCGCGGCGATCGGGTCCGCGTCGGTGCCGATGACGACCTGCACGGCGGTGCCCATCTTCACGACGCCGTGGGCGCCCGCGGCCTTCAGGGCGGTCTCGTCGACCAGCGAGGGGTCGGAGACCTCGGTGCGCAGCCGGGTGATGCAGCCCTCGATCTCCTCGATGTTGTCGATTCCGCCGAGGCCGGCGACGATCTTCTCAGCCTTGCTGGCCATGTTCCTTCTCCCTGATCCGAACCGCTTTGTCGCAGTAACCCACAGTTGGCCCATCTTCGCGAGCGGTCATGCCGTCCGTGCCGAATGATGGCGATCACGACAGCGGAACCGTCCGCCAACTGGTCTACACCACCCCGGGGACGGTCGCCAAACCGCGTCCGAGTCGAGTGGCCGGGAGGCGCCCATGAGCGCGGAGAGCGCCAGCAGCTCCGAGAGCACGGTGAGCCCGGCGCGGGAGCGCTGGAACCGGCTGTTCCAGGGGTTGCAGAAGATGGGCCGCAGCCTTCAGCTGCCCATCGCGGTGCTGCCGGCCGCGGGCATCCTCAACCGGCTCGGCCAGCCGGACGTGTTCGGCAAGGACGGTCTGGGCTGGACCAATGTGTCGAGGGTGATGAGCGGCGCGGGCGGCGCACTGCTCGACGGTTCGATCGGGCTGCCGCTGCTGTTCTGCGTGGGGGTCGCGATCGGCATGGCGAAGAAGTCGGACGGCTCCACGGCGCTCGCGGCGGTGGCGGGCTTCCTCGTCTACTACGGCGTGCTGCACCAGTTCCCGCACACCTGCCCGGCGGGAGCCAAGGTCGTGGAGACCGGCTGCCAGGTGGCGGACGGCACGGTGAGCGCCTTCACCTTCCAGAACCCGGGGGTGTTCGGCGGCATCGTGCTGGGCCTGCTGGCGGCCTACCTCTGGGCCCGGTTCCACCGCACCCGGCTGGTGGACTGGCTCGGCTTCTTCAACGGCCGCCGGCTGGTGCCGATCCTCATGGCGTTCGTGGCGATCCTCTTCGCCGTGGTGTGCCTGTGGGTCTGGCCGCCGGTCGGCAGCGCTCTGGAGACCTTCAGCGGGTGGCTGCGGGACGCCGGTTCCTGGGGCGCCGGGCTGTTCGGGGTGGCGAACCGGGCGCTGCTGGTGGTGGGCCTGCACCAGTTCCTGAACGTGCCCATCTGGTTCCAGTTCGGCAGCTACACCAAGCCGGACGGCACGGTGGTGCACGGCGACATCAACATGTTCCTCGCGGGCGATCCGCACGCGGGCCAGTTCACCTCGGGCTTCTTCCCGATCATGATGTTCGCGCTGCCGGCCGCCGCGCTGGCGATCACCCACACCGCCCGGCCCGAGCGGCGCAAGGAGGTCGGCGGTCTGATGCTGTCGGTCGCGCTGACCTCGTTCGTCACCGGCATCACCGAGCCGATCGAGTACTCGTTCCTGTTCATCGCGCCGGCGCTGTACGCGGTCCACGCCCTGCTGACGGGTGTGTCGATGGCGGTGACCTGGGCGCTCGGGGTGCACGACGGCTTCAGCTTCTCGGCCGGTCTGATCGACTACGTGATCAACTGGCAGCTGGCGACGCGGCCCTGGGCCATCGTCCCGCTCGGCCTGTGCTTCGCGGCCGTCTACTACGCCGTGTTCCGCTTCGCCATCACCAGGTTCGACCTGAGGACCCCGGGCCGGGAACCGGCCGAGGACGTCGAGGACGTCACCAAGGTCTGAGGCCTTCCGCCGGGCCTACGGCGCGTAGCCCTTTCGTCGCGGATTTCGTGGTTCCTTATCCCGCCTTCATCGTGCTACAACAGGTCTACACCACTGGGTGGTGTAGACCAGAGACGCTGCCGTCCCCTTCCATGGTTCCCGGGCGGCGCCTTGCCCTTGGAGGAACTTGTGACCACGGCGACCGCCGCTCCCGCGGCCCAGAAGAAGAAGGGCGCCGGAGTGATGGCGGTGCTCCAGCGCATCGGCCGCAGCCTGATGCTGCCGGTGGCCGTGCTGCCGGCCGCCGCACTCCTCGTCCGCCTCGGCAACGACGACATGCTGGGCCGCCCGGACTTCCCGGCCTTCCTGACGAAGATCGCGTCGTTCATGGCGGCCGGCGGCAACGCGATCCTCAACAACATGGCGCTGCTGTTCGCCGTGGGCATCGCGATCGGCTTCGCGAAGAAGTCGGACGGCTCCACGGCGCTCGCCGGGGTCGTCGGCTACCTCGTGTTCAAGAACGTGCTGGGCACCTTCACCGACAAGAGCCTGCCCAAGGTGGCCACGGTCGTCGACGGCAAGATAGTCATGGCCGACGCCCCGGCGGACGCCAAGGTCCTCGGCGGCGTGGTGATGGGCCTCGCGGTCGCGCTGATCTACCAGCGCTTCTACCGCACCAAGCTGCCCGACTGGGCGGGCTTCTTCGGCGGCCGCCGGCTGGTGCCGATCCTGTCGGCCTTCGCGGGCCTGGTCCTCGGCATCGTCTTCGGCTACATCTGGCCCTTCCTCGGCACCGGTCTGCACAACTTCGGCGAGTGGCTGGTCGGTTCGGGTGCCGTCGGCGCCGGTCTCTTCGGTGCCGCCAACCGTGCGCTGATCCCGATCGGCATGCACCACCTGCTGAACTCCTTCCCCTGGCTCCAGGCGGGCGAGTACCACGGCAAGAGCGGTGACATCGCGCGCTTCCTGGCCGGCGACCCGAGCGCGGGCCAGTTCATGACCGGCTTCTTCCCGATCATGATGTTCGGCCTGCCGGCCGCCTGCCTCGCCATCGTGCACTGCGCCCGCCCCGAGCGCCGCAAGGTCGTCGGCGGCATGATGCTCTCGCTCGCGCTGACCAGCTTCGTCACCGGCGTCACCGAGCCGATCGAGTTCACCTTCATGTTCATCGCGCCGGCCCTGTACGCCATCCACGCGGTGCTCACCGGTGTCTCCCTGGCGCTGACCTGGGCGCTGGGCATGAAGGACGGCTTCGGCTTCTCGGCCGGTGCGATCGACTTCTTCCTGAACCTGGGCATCGCGCACAACCCGTGGGGCCTGGCCCTGGTCGGCCTCTGCTTCGGCGCGGTCTACTACGTCGTGTTCCGCTTCGCGATCACCAGGTTCAACCTGCCCACGCCGGGCCGGGAGTCGGACGAGGAACTCGCCGAGCTCCAGAAGGCCGAGGCCAAGTAAGGCCCTCGGACAACCCCGTCAGAACCGGAATTCCCCGGGCCGCCTCAGCGCGGCCCGGGGAATTCCCGCTTCCACACCCCTAGCCGGGCTCAGACCTCGTAGCTGGCCCGCGGTACGGCCAGATCCACCGGCCCGGAGTACACCGCGCGCGCGTCCCGCAGGTTGATCTCGGGATCGGTCCACGGCGGGATGTGCGTGAGCAGCAGACGGCGCGCCCCCGCGCGTGCCGCCGTCTCCCCCGCCTCGCGCCCGTTGAGGTGCAGGTCGGGGATGCTCTCCTTGCCGTGCGTGAACGCGGCCTCGCACAGGAACAGATCGGTGTCCCGGGCCAGCTGGTCCAGCGCCTCGGTGACGCCCGTGTCGCCGGAGTACGTCAGCGACCTCCCCGCGTGCTCGATCCGGATGCCGTACGCCTCCACCGGGTGCCGGACCCGCTCGGTGTGCACGGTGAACGGTCCGATCTCGAAGGTGGACGGCTTGACCGTGCGGAAGTCGAAGACCTCGCTCATGGAGGAGGCGGAGGGGGTGTCGGCGTAGGCCGTGGTCAGACGGTGTTCGGTGCCCTCGGGGCCGTACACGGGGATCGGTGCGCAGCGGCCGCCGTCATGGCGGTAGTAGCGCGCCACGAAGTAGGCGAGCATGTCGATGCAGTGATCGGCGTGCAGATGGCTGAGGAAGATGGCGTCGAGGTCGTAGAGACCGCAGTGGCGTTGCAGCTCGCCGAGGGCGCCATTGCCCAGGTCGAGCAGCAACCGGAAGCCGTCGGCCTCGACGAGGTAGCTCGAGCAGGCCGAATCCGCGGACGGGAACGACCCCGAGCAGCCGACGACGGTGAGCTTCATGAAGCAGAAACCTCCGTTGGCGGGAAACGATGCGGGCGGGGGTGCGGACTGACGGTGGTCGTGCGGTCCGTCGAGCGTAAGGCGGGAAAGCGCGGGTCGCTCCTTTGCCAGGGGCCGTTGTGGGCGAACTCACCTGTGCTGTCACCGGTTCGGCTGGACGTGGGGCGCATCAGGTTCGGCAGAGGGCGCGCGGGGCGTGCCGCGCGCCGGTAACGTCGTGTGTATGGACACGTCCTGGTGGCTGGCGCTCGCGGCGGTGGTGCTGCTCGCGCTGGTCGCCACGCTCGTCGACGGCTGGGGCCGCGGCCGCCGGGCCGCCGCGCGGCACCTCAGGCCGCCGGGCCGGCCGGGCACCCGCGCGCCGCACGCCCTGCGGCCGGCCCCCGGGGACATCTGGTGGGCGAACGTCCCCTACGAGGACCGGCCCGGGCTGAAGGACCGGCCCTGCCTGGTGCTGACGGTGCGGGGCGACCGGGCCACGGTCGCGAAGATCACCAGCAAGTACCGCGACGAGCGGGCCGGGGTCATCCCGCTGCCGCCCGGCGCGGTCGGCGACGCCGGGGGCCGGCCGAGCTTCCTGGAGACGGACGAGCTGCGCGAGGTGCCGTTCGGTCACTTCCGGCGCCGGGTGGGCGTGGTCGACCCGGTCCTGTGGGACCAGGTACGGCACCTGGCCGGTTAGCGGACCTCGACCGTCACCGTCCAGGACTGGATCCCCTTGCAGGAGACCTGGCCGGGGTCGGTGGACTGGGGGCACAGGGGGCGGGTGGAGGTCAGCTTCTCCGTGCCGGCGGCCACCGCCTGGAAGGCGGCCGTGGCGTCGCCCGGCTGGATGACGAACCCGGTGTTGATCGCCTTCAGCGCGGTGCCGCTCGCCATGACCGGCTTCCACGGCCGGGTCTTGGTGCCGTCCAGCGTGATCCGCACCTCGCCGCCCTTGGCCACACAGACGGTACGGCCGCTGTCGGCCGCCTTCAGTTCCACCTGGCCCGCGCAGCCGGTGCCGCTCGCGGTCGGCGAGGAGTGCACCTTGCCGCTGCTCGCGGTGTCCTTGCCGCTCTGGGAGCCGCAGCCGGCGAGGAGCAGGGCCGTTGCTCCGGCGAGGACGCAGAGGGTCGTACGGCGCATGGGGGTTCTGCCTTTCTGCTGTGGCCGGACGACCGGCCGCCTGGTGCAGATGTGACGTACCACCGGCGCAAAAGGATCCCGCACGCGGAAGGTTTCCTTCCGCGTGCGGGACCGGGTCACTGCTCCGTATGGCTCAGCCGGTCGTCAGGGAGGTGTCGTCCACGACGAAGCTGGTCTGGAGGGAGGAGTCCTCCACGCCGTTGAACTTCAGGGTGACCGTCTGGCCCGCCAGCGAGGACAGGTCGAAGGTCTTCTGCACGTAACCGGAGGAGGCGTCGACGTTCGAGTACGTCGCCAGGGTGGTCGAACCGGCGGTCACGGTCAGCTTGTCGTACGCGGTGCTGCCCGTCTCGGCGGTGTCGATGTGCAGGTAGAAGCTCAGCGTGGCCTTGCAGCCGGCCGGGATGGTCACCGACTGGGACAGCGTGTCGGTGTGGGCCGAGCCGTAGCCGTTCAGCCAGGCCTTGTAGGAGCCGCCGTGGGCCGCCTCACCCGTGTCGTTGGTGATGACGCCGCTGGAGCCGGTCCAGCCGGTGCTGCCCGACTCGAAGCCCGGGTTGGCCAGCAGCTGCGAGGACGAGCAGCCGGAGCCGGAGGAACCGACGGTCCAGGTGAAGGAGGTGGAACCGGTGGCGCCGGTGGAGTCCTTCGCGGTGACCGTCACCTGGTAGGTGCCCGCGGTGGACGCGGTGCCGGAGATCAGGCCGGTCGAGCTGTTGATGGACAGCCCGGTCGGCAGGCCGGTGGCGCTGTAGGTCAGGGCCGCGCCCGCGCTGTCGGTGGCCTTGATCTGGAGGCTGGCCGAGCCGCCGGTCGTGGTGGACTGGCTGCCGGGGTTGGTGACCGTCACTGTGTTGCCGGTGCTCGTGCCGGAGGTGAAGGCGGCGGTGCCGTTCGGGGTGCCGTAGCCGGTCGGGCCGTCGTAGCCGGTCTCGGCGGTGCAGAAGTACGCCGTGGAGCAGGAGCCGTTGGAGCCGCTGGTCACGTCGTACAGGTTGCCGGTGTGCTGGTAGGGGTACTTCGCCGGGTAGTCGGCCGAGCCCGGGGTGCCCGCCAGGGCGTAGACGCCGGCGATGATCGGGGCGGAGGCGCTGGTGCCGCCGTAGACCGCCCAGCCGGAGCCGCCGAAGGTGTCGTAGACCGCCACACCGGTGGCCGGGTCGGCGACCGCGGAGACGTCGGCCTCCATCCGCTTGGAGCAGCCGGTGTCGGTCTGCCAGCTCGGCTTCGGGTCATAGGCGGAGCAGCCGGAGCCGGTGCCCTCGGTGGAGCTGGTGTGCCAGACGGACTCGCTCCAGCCGCGCGAGGTCGAGGACTGGGTGAGCGCGGTGCCGCCGACGGCGGTCACGTACTGCGAGGTCGCCGGGTACTCGGCGCCGTAGGCGGAGTCGCCCGCGGAGACGGTGATGGCGACACCCGGGTGCTTGAAGTACTGGGTGTCCTCGCTGGTCTGCGTGGAGGACTCGGAGCCGCCCCAGCTGTTGGAGACGAACTTGGCGCCGAGCGCGACGGCCTCGTTCTCGGCGATGCCGAGGTCGGTGTCGTTGGCGGAGTTGGCCTCGACCAGGATGATGTTGCAGTTCGGGCAGGTGGCGCTGACCATGTCGAGGTCGAGCGCCTCCTCGCCGGCCCAGCCGGTGTCGTTGGTCGGCAGCGAGGTGGTGGAGCCGGTCTGGCTGACCTGCTTGAAGCAGCCGTTGGCCTTGGTGCAGGCGGACAGGCCGTAGGTGGAGCGGTAGGTGGCCAGGTCGGCCTCCGCGTTCGGGTCGTTGAACGCGTCGACGATGGCGACCGTCATGCCCGAACCGGCCGTGGTGGGCAGGTTGTAGGCGCTGTGCAGGTTGGCCGGGGAGAGGCCGGAGGGCGTGGCGGCCGCGACGGCGTTGGCCAGGCGCTGCTTGATGTCGGTGCGGCGCTGCGCGAAGCAGGACGCGTGACCCGGCTCGGCGGTGGCGCACAGGTGCTGGGTGGGCACCTTCTGGCCGGCCTTGCCGGTGGTGTGGAAGGTCTGCCGCTTCGGGTCCGTCAGGGCCTTGGCGTTCTGCGTGACCTTGGTGGTGTGCGGGTGCGCCGTGACGGGCTGGGCGCCGGCGGTCGGCGCCGCGACGAGCCCGGTGACGGTGAGGGCGAGCGCGGGGAAGGCGACGGCCAGAGCTCTTCGCAGGTTCTGTCCGCGCCCGCGCGGGCGTGACTCACGCATGGGGTACTGCCTCCATGGGGAAGTGGGGTTTCTCGCACTGGGTGGGCAGGCCCGTGACGCGCGTGCGGCGGCGAACCGCGCAGTCATGAGCATGACACTCACAGACGCCCCGAAATGTCGGTGAACGTGACATGTCAGGGTGCGGTCAGGAACGTATCCGTGGCCCCGGCTTCACCGGCAGTGCCCAAAGCATTTCTTTGCTTCACCATAGGAAGCGCTTAGCCCCCTCATAGGCATCCCAAGAGGGGGCTGAAGCGGGGCGGTCCGGGGCCGGCTAGGCCCAGAGCTGGCCCTGGAGGGTCTCGATGGCCTCTTCCGTGGTGGCCGCGGTGTAGACGCCGGTGGAGAGGTACTTCCAGCCGCCGTCGGCCACGACGAAGACGATGTCGGCGGACTGCCCGGCCTTGACCGCCTTCTTCCCGACACCGATCGCCGCGTGCAGGGCGGCGCCGGTGGAGACGCCCGCGAAGATGCCCTCCTGCTGGAGGAGGTCCCGGGTGCGGGTGACCGCGTCGGCCGAGCCGACCGAGAAGCGGCTGGTCAGCACGGAGGCGTCGTACAGCTCGGGGACGAAGCCCTCGTCGAGGTTGCGCAGGCCGTAGACAAGGTCGTCGTAGCGCGGTTCGGCGGCGACGATCTGGATGTCCGGCTTGTGCTCGCGCAGATAGCGGCCGACGCCCATCAGCGTGCCGGTGGTGCCGAGGCCCGCGACGAAGTGGGTGACGGAGGGGAGGTCCGCGAGGATCTCCGGGCCGGTCGTGGCGTAGTGGGCGCCCGCGTTGTCCGGGTTGCCGTACTGGTAGAGCATCACCCAGTCGGGGTGCTCGGCGGCCAGCTCCTTGGCCATGCGCACGGCGGTGTTGGAGCCGCCCGCGGCCGGCGAGGAGATGATCTCGGCACCCCACATGCCGAGCAGGTCGCGGCGCTCCTGGGAGGTGTTCTCCGGCATCACGCACACCATGCGGTAGCCCTTGAGCTTGGCGGCCATGGCCAGGGAGATGCCGGTGTTGCCGGAGGTGGGCTCCAGGATGGTGCAGCCCGGGGTCAGCCGGCCGTCCTTCTCCGCCTGCTCGATCATGTGCAGCGCGGGGCGGTCCTTGACCGAGCCGGTGGGATTGCGGTCCTCCAGCTTCGCCCAGATCCGGACGTCGGCGGACGGCGAGAGCCGCGGCAGGCGCACCAGCGGGGTGTTGCCCACCGCGGCCAGCGGGGAGTCGTAGCGCATCGCTGACCGTGGACCGATCAGCGCATGCCGCCGGCGACGGCCGGCAGGATGGTCACGTTGTCGCCGTCGGACAGCTTGGTCTCGATGCCGTCCAGGAAGCGGACGTCCTCGTCGTTCAGGTAGACGTTCACGAAGCGGCGCAGCTGGCCGCCGTCCACGATGCGGGCCTGGATGCCCGCATGCCGGGTGTCGAGGTCGGCGAACAGCTCGGCGAGGGTGTCCCCCTGGCCCTCCACCGCCTTCTGACCGTCGGTGTAGGTGCGGAGGATGGTGGGGATGCGGACCTCGATGGCCATGGTCGCGGGCTCCTGTCAAAGGTGTCGTCGGAACGGCGGGCTCGGTACGTCAGCAGCGGGCACGCACCACAGTCACAGAACGATGGGCTCATCGTATCGATTCCCGAACCCGGTCCCGGAATGTGATCCCACATGACGGACGAAAACCGACCGACTGGTGAGATCAGTAGGCCTCCACCACCGTGACCTCCTCCTCGGTCACCTCTCCGTCCACGATCCGGAACGAGCGGAACTGGAACTCGCCGAGGCCGTCGGTGTCGGCGGTGGACACCAGGACGTAGTGCGCGCCGGGCTCGTTGGCGTAGGAGATGTCGGTGCGCGAGGGGTAGGCCTCGGTCGCGGTGTGCGAGTGGTAGATGACCACCGGCTCCTCGTCGCGGTCGTCCAGCTCGCGGTAGAGCCTGAGCAGGTCGCCCGAGTCGAACTCGTAGAAGGTGGGCGACATGGCCGCGTTCAGCATCGGGATGAAGCGCTCCGGGCGGTCCGAGCCCGCCGGCCCCGCGACGACGCCGCACGCCTCGTCGGGGTGGTCCTTGCGGGCGTGGGCGACGATCTGGTCGTGCAGGGCCTGGGTGATGGTCAGCATGTCGGCCAGGATAAGCAAAGGGGCCGTCCCGTACCGAGGGATGGTACGGGACGGCCCACATGCCGGACGCCCTGAGCGGCGGCCGGCGAGGATGCCACGAGTATCCTCGCCGGCCGGACGTCCCTTTCCGGTGGCCTCGATGCGGCTCAGCGCTTGCTGAAGGCCGCCGCCTCGGGGTTGCGGCGCTTGAGCACCGCGTACGCCACGCCGAGGATCGCGCCCCACAGCGGGGCACAGTACAGCGACACCCGGGCGTCCTTGTCGATCCCCATGAGCACGATCACCATGAGGATGAACAGCAGGGCGAACACGCTGGTGTACGGCGCTCCGGGCGCCCGGAACGCGCTCTGCGGCAGCTCGCCATGGTCGGCCTTGGCCCGGTAGCGGAGCTGGCAGAGCAGGATGACGATCCAGGCCCACATGCCGGAGATGGTCGCGAAGGAGACGACGTAGTCGAACGCCTTGCCCGGCCACTGGTAGTTGATCCAGACGCCGACCAGCATCAGCGCGGCGGAGAAGGTGGTGCCGACGAGCGGCGTGCCGCTGCGGGTCAGCTTGGTGAAGACCTGCGGGCCCTGGTTGTTGAGGGCGAGGTCGCGCAGCATCCGGCCGGTGGAGTACATGCCGGAGTTGCAGGAGGACAGCGCGGCCGTCAGGACGACGAAGTTGACGATGCCGGCGCCGGCGGCCAGGCCCATCTTCTGGAAGGCGGCCACGAAGGGGCTCACACCCGGCTGGAAGCTGGTCCACGGCACGACCGACAGGATCATGATCAGCGCGCCGACGTAGAACACGGCGATCCGCCAGGGCACGGTGTTGATCGCCTTGGGCAGCACCTTCTCGGGGTCCTTGGACTCGCCCGCGGTCACACCGACCAGCTCGACGGCGAGGAAGGCGAACATGACCATCTGGAGGGTCATCAGCGTGTTGCCGACGCCGTGCGGGAAGAAGCCGCCGTCGTTCCACAGGTGGGCCACGGAGGCGGTGTCGCCGGCGTCGGAGAAGCCGATCGTCAGGATGCCGGCGCAGATCAGGATCATGCCGATGATCGCGGTGACCTTGACCATGGAGAACCAGAACTCCAGCTCGCCGAAGAGCTTCACGGAGATCAGGTTGGCGCCGTAGAGGACGATCGTGAAGACCAGGGCCGAGATCCACTGCGGGATGTCGAACCAGTACGTCATGTACTTGGCCGCGGCGGTGACCTCGGTGATGCCGGTGACCACCCAGAACAGCCAGTACGTCCAGCCGGTGACAAAGCCCGCGAAGGGGCCGATGAACTCGCGCGCGTACTCCGAGAAGGAGCCCGACACCGGGCGGTACATCAGCAGTTCGCCGAGGGCGCGCATGATCAGGAAGATGACGACGCCCGCGATGGCGTACGCCAGGATCAGACTGGGTCCGGCCTTGGAGATGCCCTTGCCCGCGCCGAGGAACAGGCCGGTGCCGATGGCACCGCCGATGGCGATCATCTGGATCTGCCGGGACCCGAGTCCGCGGTGGTACCCCTCGCCCGCCTCGCCGTCCGTGACCTGCACGGCCTCATTGCCGTCGTGTTGCCGGTCGACCTGCGCTGAGGTCATGTGTGGTGCGCCTTTCTCCATGCCGACCCGGGCCTTTGCGTCGGCCCCGGATCGGGTCTCGATCCCCCCGGATTGCTGGAGCTGTTGCCTGGCCGACGGTCGTCGGCTCGGTGGCGCACCCGGCCGAACGTGGGTGGTGTTGGCCGGGCGGTCGTGAAGATGTATCACGGCCGCAAGAGTGATCACACGAAGGCGATGTGACGCACCGCACAGGGAAAAGCGGACAAAGAACGCTCGAGCGCGACAAACCAGGCCGCAACGGTGACGGGATCGTTATCCGGATTTGAGTGTCCGCTGAGCGAACATCCGTGCACCGGAAGATTCCGTTCCGTATCGGGACAGGCAGACGCCCGCCGCCTTCTCGCAGCAGGGTCCGCCGTTACGGCAGCAGCGTCGCCACCAGGGTCTCCTGGAGCCCGCCGAGCCACAGGTACGCCATGACCATCGGCTTGCGCGGGTCCTCGTCCGGGAGCCGGTAGAGCAGGTCGGTGTCGTCCTCGGCGGTGATCTCCAGCCGGGCGCCGATCGCCAGCCGCAGGTCGTTGAGGGCACCGAGCCACTGCCGGGACTCCGCCGGGGACAGCTTCAGCACCGCCCCGCTGTCGTCCACCGGCGCCAGCGCGTCCAGGGTGCGGATCACCGCCAGCGCGTTCTCCCGCTTGCCGGCCCGGAGGTCGTTCTCGGTGAAGCGGCGGAACTCGGCCGAGTGGGCGCGCCGCTCCTCGATCTCGCCGGGCGAGTCGGGCACCTTCTCCGGGTCGCTGTAGGCGTCCGGGAAGAGTCTGCGCAGCACCGGGTCGGCGGGCGGCTCGCTCGGCCCCTCGGCGAACAGCTCGGCCAGCGGATCGTCGGAGGCGTCGGCGCCCGGCCCGGGGCCGATCAGCTCCAGGAGCTGGACGGCCAGCGACCGGATGATGGAGACCTCGACGTCGTCGAGCGCGACGGCCGCGCCGCCGCCGGAAAGCGGTTCGAAAAGTCCGGGCATGTAAGTGGCTTCGCTACTTCCGGTCTTGCTGGAGGGTGGCCCACAGGCCGTAACCGTGCATCGCCTGCACGTCGCGTTCCATCTCCTCGCGGGTACCGCTGGAGACGACCGCCCGGCCCTTGTGGTGGACGTCGAGCATGAGCTTGGTGGCCTTGTCCTTGGTGTAGCCGAAGTACGTCTGGAAGACGTACGTCACATAGCTCATCAGGTTGACCGGGTCGTTGTGCACGATCGTCACCCACGGGACGTCGGGTTCGGGAACGGCGAATGCCTGTTCCGCCGACTCGGTGCGTTCGATCTCCAGGGGCGCGGGTGACGTCACACTGCCCATGCTGCCACGGAGCTTCGAAATCGTCACACCGACGAAAAGGGAGTATGCTCCTTGGTCATGAACACAGCGGACCTTGGGCTGCCGGTGGATGTTCCCTCGACGGCGCTCTTCACGGACCAGTACGAGCTGACCATGCTTCAGGCCGCGTTGAAGGCCGGTACGGCCGAACGGCGGAGCGTGTTCGAAGTCTTCACCCGGCGGCTGCCGGAGGGGCGCCGCTACGGCGTCGTGGCCGGCACCGGACGCGTCCTGGACGCGGTGGAGAACTTCCGCTTCGACGCCGGTGTCCTCGGCTTCCTGGGCGAACGGAAGATCGTCGACGAGGAGACCCTGAACTGGCTCGCCGACTACCGCTTCACCGGTGACATCTGGGGCTACCCCGAGGGCGAGGTCTACTTCCCGGGCTCCCCGATCATGCGCGTCGAGGGCAGCTTCGCCGAGTGCGTGCTGCTGGAGACCGTGATCCTCTCCATCCTCAACCACGACTCGGCGATCGCGGCCGCCGCCTCCCGCATGGCCTCGGCCGCCGGGGACCGCCCGCTGATCGAGATGGGCGCCCGCCGCACCCACGAGCTGGCCGCCGTCGCCGCCGCGCGCGCCGCCTACGTGGGCGGCTTCGCGACCACGTCCGACCTGGCCGCCGGCTTCCGCTACGGCATCCCGACCGTGGGCACCTCCGCGCACGCCTTCACCCTGCTGCACGACCGGGAGCGCGACGCCTTCCAGGCCCAGGTGAACACCCTCGGCCGGGGCACCACCCTGCTGGTCGACACCTACGACGTCACCGAGGCGGTGCGTACGGCGGTGGAGGTGGCCGGGCCCGAGCTGGGCGCGGTCCGCATCGACTCCGGGGACCTGCTGCTCGTCGCGCACCGGGTGCGCCAGCAGCTGGACGAGCTGGGCGCCACCGACACCAAGATCGTCGTCACCTCCGACCTGGACGAGTACGCCATCGCCTCGCTCGCCGCGGCGCCGGTGGACGCGTACGGCGTCGGCACCCAGCTGGTGACCGGCTCCGGGCACCCCACCTGCTCGATGGTCTACAAGCTGGTCGCCCGCGCCGACTCCGCCGACCCCGGGGCCCCGCTGGTGCCGGTCGCGAAGAAGTCGAGCGGGGGCAAGGCGTCCGTCGGGGGCCGCAAGTGGGCGGCGCGCCGGCTGGACGCGGACGGGGTGGCCGAGGCGGAGGTCGTCGGCACCGGCCCGGTACCGCCGGAGCTGGCCGACCGCCAGCTGCTGGTGGAGCTGGTCAAGGGCGGTGAGGTCGTGGCGCGCGAACCGCTGGACGTGCCCCGGGAGCGGCACATCGCCGCCCGGGCGAACCTCCCCCTCTCGGCGACCCAGCTCTCCCGCGGAGAAGCCGTCATCCCGACGGAATACCTGCCGTCGCGCTCGGGTAGCTGAAGCCGGACCGACGCCCGCCCCCGCCGCACCCCTCCCGCACCGGCCCGCAAGTCTCTAGGCTCAGACACTTAACCCAATAGTCGAAGGACACCACCATGCGCCGCGCGTTGATCGTCGTAGATGTGCAGAACGACTTCTGCGAGGGAGGCAGCCTCGCCGTGGCCGGTGGTACGGACGTGGCCGCCGCCATCACCGAGCTGATCGCCCAGGCGGGCGGCACCGGGTACCGGCACATCGTCGCCACCCGTGACCACCACATCGCCCCCGGCGGCCACTTCGCCGACAACCCCGACTACGTCCACTCCTGGCCGGCGCACTGCGTCGCCGGCACGGAGGGCGTCGGCTTCCACCCGAACTTCGCGCCCGCCGTCGCCTCCGGCGCGGTGGACGCGGTGTTCGACAAGGGGGCCTACTCGGCGGCGTACAGCGGCTTCGAGGGCGCGGACGAGAACGGCACCCCGCTGGCCGAGTGGCTGCGGGCCCGGGAGATCGACGAGGTGGACGTGGTGGGCATCGCCACGGACCACTGCGTGCGGGCCACCGCCCTGGACGCCGCCCGGGAGGGCTTCCGCACCCAGGTGCTGCTGGACCTGACGGCCGGGGTGGCCCCGGCCACCACCGAGCGGGCCCTGGAGGAGATGCGCGAGGCGGGCATCGAGCTGACCGGCAAGCCGGTGGTCAACGCGTAACCACCGGTGCCCGGAGCAGCGCCCTGATCGGGTGCCACAGCTCCCCGGGGTTGACACCGTTGTCGGTCCGCCATATCAGGCCGTCCGGGTGGTGCAGCACCGCCGTGATCTCGTCCGGCGTCGGCGGTGCCGCGTTGCCGCGCAGATAGACCGCGCGCAGCCCCAGGTTGCGGAGCCTGGTCAGGGCCCGCGCCCGGTTGCGGGCGTGCACGAGTACCCGTACGCCGACGGCGCCGTGGGGCAGGTTCAGCGCCACCACGACCATGCCGTTCGGCAGCTTGCAGAAGCCTCCTGCGGCCATCCGGTCACATCCCCGTTTCGGTCGGTGTCAATAAGCGAGTCACAGGACGCACCTAAACACGATCGGGGGGGCCCCCCCCCGGGGGTTGGGGCCGTAGATTTTTTTGCGTGGGGTTATAACGGTAATTTTTTGTGGGGGGGCGATGGTACGAGATAGTGGATGCGGGCGTTTGGGCCGGTGT